>NZ_MJWZ01000079.1:0-45322 GCF_001762535.1 Campylobacter sp. BCW_6889
TATCTCATCCAAAGTAGATTTATGTATCTTAAAATCTTCAGGAAGTCCTGCAGCTTTGTTAAAATCACTTCCCATATAGCCATCTTTATCTACACTATAACCATAGGCTGTATTAGTAGAAGTATTACTTATATCTGCTTGTTTGTATTTTAGAGTATAAATAGAGTTTTTAAATTCACTTGATATATCATAATTAGGAGAACTTGTCTTACTACTTATACTAAAATTAGTATTATTGCTAGTATTTGTTGTATTAGTAGAATTTAATACTTCACTTCTTGCTAGAGTTTGTGAATTTGCATTTTGAATTTCATTTAACTTACTAGCATTTTGTTTTAAAAAAGCATTAGCAAAACTTATTTTAGAATTTTCTTTACTTTCTTTATTAGCTTTTGCTTGTGAAAGTATAGAATTATAGTTTGAGTTATCATTGATGCTAAAGATACTCATATTAATTCCTTGATTTAGATTTTTCTGCCTTCAATCTAAATATATTAAAATAATATAAGCAAAATCTGTTCCGTTTTGGGGTGAAAAGAAAATATTTATCACACCAAAGGTAAGGTAAAATAAAAATTCTTAGGATCGCTTTGAAAACTTAACTCTCCCTTATGAGCGTTTATGATTTCTTTAGAAAGAGACAAACCAAGCCCATTGCCTTTAAGTTTTGTTGTTTTAAAAGCTTCAAAAACCAATTTCTCATCTTTTATTTCACAACCATTATCATACACTCTGATGCATATTTTTTCATTATCACAACTTGCTAAAATTTTAATCATAGGTTTTTCACATTCGCTTTCTTCTATCGCATCAATAGCATTATAAATCAAATTTTGTAAAACCAAACCAAGAAGAGCTTTATCGGCACAAATCTGCTTATCCAAAAAAGATATTTCAAAGTCTATTTGAGAAGTAAAATTATAAGAGTTAATGGCACTTTCACACTCTTCTTTTAACTCTAAAAGATTAAAATTTAAAGCATTGATGTGCACACCCTTAGTAAAAAGTAAAGTTGAATTTACGATACGCTCTACTCTGGCAATAGCCTTTTGGATTTCAAGAACTATATGCTTATTTTTAAGCTCACTACGAGCAAAAAGGGTTGAAGCAAGTAAAGATATAGATCCAATAGGATTTCTTATCTCATGTGCCAAATGAGCCGCTACACTACCCATGCTTGCAAGCCTTTCATTGCGTTTTTCATCGCTAATATCTGTAGCTGAAACTATAGTTTTTTCATTATGTGCTATGATTTTTACCGCATAAAACCTACCTTCAAATTCAAGCTCATCGCGAATTTTATCAAGACTAATGATATTAAGTAATTTTGGATTTTTCAAGGCTTCTTGATTTTGTAAAATAATATTTTTTTCTTTATCTAAAATCCAAAGCGCACTAGGCAACACCTCTATAATCTCATCAACCATTGCGCGTAAGGAATTATAGTTTTCATTTAAAGTTTTGTATTCATTTTCTATTACATAAGTTTGTTCTATGAGACTTTCTAAGCCTTTTTGTAGAGTTTCTTTTTCATTTGAGTCTAAACTTTTTAAAATACTTTCATTCATTTATCATTCCTATAATAAAATCTTAAAATCATTCAAATCAAATAAAAGCAAATTCTGTTCGCATATTTTATCAAATTCCTTGCTAAAACCATTTTTTGAGATTATAATATAATAATTTGGAGCCAAATTTAAAGACTTTGCTTTTGATTTTAAAAGATTTAAAATATTTTTACAAATTTTTTTATTTTTAAATTTAACTTCTCCGACAAAACACAAATTTTCATCTTGATAATAAAGATCAAGTTCTAAATTCTTATCCCAGTAACTTTGCACTCCATTGATATTGAATTTTTTCTCAAGCAATTCTCTAGAAAGCTGTTCAAAACAAAAACTTTGATAAAGTTCAAATTTTTCTTTAATGCATTCTAAAACTTCTTTATAGCGATTTTGCAAAATAAGCTTTTCATTGGGCTCTAAAAAATAAAAAAAGAAACGAGTAAAATGGTTGTTAAATATAATCTTATCTTGGACAACATAAGATCTTAGTTCTTTTTTGATTTTTTGTCTTTTATCTTTTATTTTTTTAGCTTCCTTACTATACTCAAGTTTTATTATACCTGTTTCTAAAAGATATTTAAGTGTAGATAAAGCTTTAAAATGCTGAATTTTTCTATTGATAGAAAAACGCTTGCGATTGTTTTTAGCTAGTAAAGTAAGAGCGTAAGAACTTGTTTCATCCAAGGCGAAATAACTTTTGATTTTTAGATAATCATCAAGCAAAATTCGCTCTATATTTGTAAATACATCGTCTTCAAAATTTAAAATGTTTAATTTTTCAAAACCTTCAAACACACTATAAAAATCAAAAAGCTTACTTAAAGATAAATTCTTATGCAAATCTACAAAGTTCTTAAATTTTATATTTTTCCTTTTATAAAGCATTTTTATAGTATAATTTTAGCAAATTTTTATAAGGATTGTATTTGCAAATTTCAGATTTAAAAAAAGAATTGATCTTAAAAAAAGGTATTTTGCATTTTGACTTCACAGCAAGTGCTTTAGCTCTAAAATGTGTAGAAAAAGAAATTTCAAAAATTCTCCCAACCTATGCAAACACACATTCTGATAGCTCTTTGAATTCTTTTAAAACTCAACAAATTTACGAACAAGCAAGAAAAGATATAAAAAAAAGTTTATCATTAGATGAAAATTTTGCCCTTATAGCCTGCGGAACAGGATCAAGCAGTGCTATTAAAAAATTTCAAGAATTGATCGGCATTTACATTCCCCCTCTTGTAAAAGAAAGATATTTTACGCAAATTGATAAAAATACCTTACCTTTAGTTATCGTAGGGCCTTATGAGCATCATTCTAATGAACTTTCATTTCGAGAAGGCTTGTGTGAATGTGTTAGAATTCTCTTAGATAAAAATGGAGAAATTGATTTTGATTTTCTAGAAAAAACTTTACAAAAAAACAAAAAAAGAAAAATAATCGCTAGCTTTTCTTTAGCTTCAAATGTTACTGGGATATTAAGTGATTATAAACGCATTTCTGAAATGGTTCGTAAATTTAAAGGGATAGTTGCTTTTGATGCATCTAGTTTCATTCCTTATAAAAACATATCTTGTCAATACTATGATGCGTTGTTTATAAGTTCTCATAAATTAATTGGTGGTATTGGCGGTTCTGGACTTTTGGCCATCAAAAAAGATCTTTGTGGAAACAAGCCTAGCTTTGCAGCAGGTGGAACTGTGGGCTATGTTTCTCGCACTTCACAATGCTACCTTTGTAATGAAGAAGCTTTAGAAGAAGGGGGAACACCTGGAATTTTACAACTCATTCGCGCTAGCTTAGCTTTTAAAATCAAAGATTCTATAGGGGTTAAAAATATAGAAAAAAAAGAAGAAATTTTAAAAGATTATTTTTTTGAAAAACTAAAAACTATACCTAATTTAATTTTATATGCAAAGAATTTAAAAACCCGATTGCCTATTTTTGCTTTCAATATCAAAGAAATTTCTCCTTTTGATATCGCTTACGAACTTAGTAAAAAATACCACATAGAAACACGCGCTGGATGTGCTTGTGCTGGGCCTTATGGTCATGATTTGCTAGGCTTAAAAGATAATCAAAAACTTAAAACAAAACCAGGCTGGTTAAGAATAAGCTTGCATTATACGCATGAAAAAGAGGATATTGATTATTTTTTCGATGCTTTAAATAAAACTATAGTAAAATTATCGCATTAAAATATTATAGTTTTATTATTATGTATAAAAATTCTATCTTCAAAAGCCAAATCAAGCGCTTTTGAAAGAACATCTTTTTCTATATTTCTACCTGCTTGTTGCATATCTTGCCAAGTAAATTCATGGTTTACAGGCGAAACAGCTTGAGTGATAATAGGACCTTCATCAAGATTATTATTTACAAAATGTGCCGTAGCTCCAATTATTTTAACCCCTCTTTCAAAGGCTTGTTTATAAGGATTTGCTCCTATAAATGCAGGTAAAAAAGAATGGTGAATATTTATAATCTTACCTTCAAAATGCCTAACAAAATCAGGAGATAAAATTCGCATATATTTTGCCAAAACCAAATAATCAAATTTATATTGTTCAAGACATTTTAAAATCTGATTTTCTTGCTCTTTACGATCTAAATTTTCAGCACTGATAAAATGATAAGGAATTTCAAATTTCTCAACTAAATCCTTTAAAGAGTTGTGATTTGAAATCACAGCTTTGATATTTGCTTCAAGTTCGTTACTATAATGCTTTATTAGCAAATCTCCCAAACAATGACTTTCTTTAGTAGCAAAAACAACAATATCTTTTTTTCTCTTCTCGCAAAGCTCTATCAAGGCTTCTTGTCCAAGCATAGCCTCAAGCGTTCCTATAAAAGCTTCTTTATCAAACTCACCTTCTAAAAGAGCACGAAAAAAAAACATTCCTTCGCCTACAAATTCATCGTTTTTTACTATATTGATATGATATTTAAAAATAACATCAGAAATTCTATAGATTAAACCTTTTTGATCTTTGGTGCAAATTTTTAATACAGAAATCATTTAGCTAAACCTTTTATATATTCTTTTAATTCATTCTCTCTTGCTTCTTGAATCTTTAAACCAAGAATTTTACCACAAAATCCAGCATTTATGAAATCTTTTGCTAAAATTTTACTTTCAAACTTATTCTCATAAAGTCTTAATCTTTTAGCTTGCTCAATACGCTTTTTACTCCAAAGTCCAAGCCATTCCTTCAAAGGCATTTCAAAAGCAATTTTTGCTAGTTCAAAATCACTTATATCATCAAGATAAAAAGCTTGATTTGCGTATTTTAGGTATTCTTTTTTAAGTTTGGTTCTTTTAAAAAATATATCTTTTTCTAAATTAAAAAAATTCAAATACAAATACAAGAATAAAGCATCGCTTTTTACAAATTCTCTACTTTGTCTGAGTAAATTTTGAAATTCCAAACTCTTAAAAACACTCTCAAAGCCAAAAATCTGTTTTTCTAAGTCAAGTTCTTGCAAATATCTATAGCCAACATCAAGTCTAGGGCTTTTAAAGAATTTATAAAGCTCCGCATTGATCCTATCTTTGCTAAGATCAGTTATATCCATACTTTGCATCAATTTCAAGCTTTCACTAGTTATCTTAAAGTTAAACCTTGAAGCAAATACTACCGCTCTTAATACTCTTAAACTATCCTCTTGAAAGCTTTGTTTGTCAATATGCCTTAAAAAGCCTGTTCCTAGATCTTTTAATCCTCCATAAAAATCTAAAAACTCATCGTTAAAAAGATTAATCATCATAGAATTTATGGTAAAATCGCGTCTTTTGGCGCCAAGTTTTTCATCATTACAAATTTGAACTTCAAAACCTTTATGTCCATAGCTTATTTTATTTTCGGTTCTAGCAAGAGCTAAATCATAATTTTTAAACTTATGCACAAAAAAACTTTTTCCAAGGCCTTGTGCGCCCAATTTTTGCATAATCTTTTCAAAATCTTTAGGTTTTATATCATAAAGCTCTATATCATAATCACAAATTTTTAAGCCTAAAAACAAATCCCTAACGCTACCTCCAACCAAATACGCTCGTTTAGTATAAGGCTTTAAAAACTCAGCGATAAACTGTAAATCGGGATTATTTTTTAAGCTTATCTTCGATATTTGCAAGCAAAAACTCTAAAAAATTTATGGTCAAGTTTAACCTATTTTCAAGATTATCTTTTTTTATGCTATTTAAACCTTCAAAAAGAACTAAAATTCTCTCTCTAAGATGTTTTAAAAAAATATCCTCATTAAGCGTTTGAACCTCTGTCATAACACTGGGATTTAAAATTTCACTTTGTAAAAAAGGCTCTTCTTTTTTAAACTCTTTATTTTCCTGAGTAGAAATTTCAATATTATTTTGTATTTTTTGCTCTTCTTCAAATTTTGCCATAGAAATTTTATCTTCTAAGTCTTGCGGAGTATCAAATTCTTCGCATACAAACTCCATAGGTGGTAATTCATCTTTTATTTCAGTTTTTCTGCTTAATTCTTGTTCTTTTAAAATTTCATTTTGTCTTCTTTGCTCTTCCATGATAGAGCTAACTTCGCTAATGGTTTTTTTAGCCAAATCTTCCAAATTCATATTTTTATCAACCACCTTTTAAATTCATTAATTTCTTCATCGCTTTTCATATTAATAAAAAAATCCAACATTTGAGTGTTTAAGTCTTTATGCTTGGATCTAAAACCACTAAGACGACGAACCGCATCGATAGCGTTTTGATTATCTGGATCTTCTTTTAAGATATTTTTATAAATTTCTAAAGCTTCGTCTTTTAACCCTTGAGCCTCATAGATAGAAGCTTCAGTGACTGTATTTTTCATCACTGTTTCCTAAAATTTTTCTTTAATTCTAGCAAAAAGCTTTTTAATTTATCTTTAAGAAAATAAGATGTTTTTTAATGTCTATTTTGTTTTAAACAATTTTTCTATATATTCTTTTTTTTCCTTCTCTAAACTAGAATTTAATTCTTTTTGTTCTTTTTTAACTTGCACTTTTAAATCTTGATTTTTAAAATACACATAATCAATTCCAAAAATAACACCAATTATAATAAGCAATGGGATTAAAAATACCATCTTTACACTTTAAGAAAATTGATTAAATACACTACCATAGTAGCGAACATTCTCAGCATTTTCATTTTTTTCTATCGTTTCTATTGCGCCGCTATTGATTGCTTTTTGGATATCATCATTTAAATCTTGATAAGAAAAAACCATATTAATACTGATAATATTTGGCAATTTCTCAAGCATTTTATAAGAGTTTAACTCATCTTCTAAATTTTCACTTTCAATCACAACTATAATCTTTTCATTTTCACAAAGTTCTACAGAACAAAAAGGAATTTCAGATATAGCCTTTTTTAAATCATTTATATATTCTTCTTTTGCTAAAATCAAAACACTAGAAAGATTATTCATCAATACTCCTAAACATTATACTATCACCAAAGCCTGAAACGATAAAATCTTTATTGTTTAAAAAAATAATAAACTCACTCATCAAATTTTCATTATTAAAAGTTTTAACAGGCTTAAAATCACTTGTGCTAAAAACTTCACTAACTCCAGCTTCGTTATCACTATAAACAGCCAATTCTCCATTAGGACTTAAAGCGCAAGTATATATCAAAAAATCTTTTTGTAAAAAATTTTGCTCTTCATTTTTTACAACTCCTATACGCCTATCCGTTCCACAACTTAAAATAACATTATTTTTAAAATCTACTTGATAGATATTATCTTTATGCATTTTATCATAGTTTTTTAACATCTTCCAATTTTTCAAATCAAAAAGCTCCACTTCACCACTCTCAAAACCTGCAACCAGCATACTCTTATCTTCATTTAAAACTGCATCATTAAGACTAGAATGAGAAAAATTAAATTTTTTTATATTTTTTAAACTTTTATCAATCAATTCTATTTCAGAACCAATAGAAATCAAAAGATAAGTGTTTTCATTGATAAAAAATGCTTTTATTATGCTATTTTCTTCGAGCTTTTTGATTTGTAAATTTTCCTTATAAAAACTTAAATTTTTAGCACCAAAATCACCCTCGCTAAGTATTAAAAGTGTATGTTTAAAAATATCAATGTTGTAAATTTTAGCAAAATCATCACCATAATAATTTTTAATCTTTGGCAAAGATAAAAGTTCTTTTAAACTTTTATCTTTAATGTTATATTGTAAAATTTCACCTTTATCAGTGCCTATATATAAGTTTTGCTTATCAAGCTTTAAAGCTGTTATATTGGCATTTAATTTCAGCTCATAAGCATAAGACAAAACACAAAAAAGACTCAAAATAAAAAGAAATTTTTTCATTTATTTACTTTACACCCTCATTAATCACATCAATTAAATTTGAACGACTTTTTAATTGTTCATTTTTAAATTCAGGTTTAAAGCTATTTCCCACCAAAGGTTTTGCATCGCTTTGTGGAACATGACACTGAGTGCAATTAAAACGACTATCGCTAATCATATCTCCTGTGGTTTTATTGTGTCTAAAATCATAATAATGACTAGCAGGAAGTGGAGTTGCACCAGCATCTGCTGCTATAGCCTTATCATGGCAGCTTAAGCACATATTGTTATCTTTAGTTATAGGTAACAAATCTTCAATAGCATGCGGAATTAATGGTGGTGCATTTTCATAAGAACGCTCAAAACGAGTAGATTCCCCAGGTTGTAAAGTTGTGAAATTTGCTTCCACTAAATTTACTTTATTTTCATTTTCTAAACTTGCTTTTCTAAGTCCAATTTGTTCCGAACTTACCCCACTATTCATTGCGCAAGCGGCAAAAAATACCACTGCAGCACTTCCTAATAAAACCAATTTCTTCTTCATCATTTATTCCTTAAATCAAAAATATTAAAATTCAAAGCATCATCATTACAAACTTCTATACACCTTGCACACCTTATACACTCTCCTGATTTCACACTAGTACTTTCTTTTCCAACCATCCACAAAACCTGTTTTTCAGGACAAATACGGATACATTCATAACATTTAGTGCATTTATCACTATCATGCTTTATTTTAAGCAAAGCAAAACGAGAAATAAAAGCATAAAAAGCTCCTAATGGACAAAAATGTGAACAAATTGCCCTAGGACTTAAAAAAGTATCGATACAAAAAAGTATAAAGGCTACAAAAATCCAAGAACTTGTAGTAAAAATAATCCCTCTATGTATTATTCCTATATAAGAAAAACTTTCAAACACAGGTAATGAAAATACAAAAGAAAGGACTAAAACCAAGACCAACACAAAATAGCGTAAATTTTTAGGCAAAATTAAAAATTTATTATTAAGGGTTAATTTATTTCGCACAAAAGTAGCAAAATCTGTGATTAAATTAACAGGACAAACCCAAGAGCAAAAAACCCTTCCTAAAAGCAAACCATAGATAAAAAATATAATCAAAGCTCCCATTAAAGCCATTAAATCTATACTCCAGCTTGCTAAAATGATTTGCAAAACCGCAAAAGGATCGCTTAAAGGTATGGTATTAAAAAGTCTAGAAGAACTTAAATTTCCCTGCAAGATAAAATCTGTAGCTTTAAAACTAAAAAGCGCTAAAATTCCAAGCTGAACGATGCGTCTAGCAATTAAATACTTCATCACAGTTCTCCATCATTTAAATAATTGGTTGCTTTTTTAACATTAAAATGTTTTGAAGTATCTGCATTTTTTATACGACCTTCATCTTTTTCATCCCAGCCTTTTACATAATGAGATCCTGCTTTTCCCAATACATACTCCCTTGGTAAAACACGAATGGCCGGTTTTTCAGTAATACAAGCAAGTTCACAAAGCCCACAACCTACACACACTTCATGATCCACACTAGGTAGTAAAAAAGCATGTTTGGCGGTGCGTTCATTGCGTTTAAGCTCAAGTTTTAAAGCCTTATCTATCAAAGGACAAGCTCTATAACAAGCATCACATTGAATTCCCCAGTGTGCCACACAAGAAGCACTATCAACAATAGCAATACCCATTTTCAAGGATTCTATACCCTGCTCTAAATGCTTTTTATCTAAAGCATCAGTTGGACATTCTCTAATGCAAGGAATATCCTTACAAAGATAACAAGGAATTTCTCTTGCTCTAAAAAAAGGCGTGCCATTTTTTGGACTATCTAACAAGCTAGCGAGCTTTAAAGTATTATAAGGACAGGCTTTTACGCAAAGCCCGCAACGAATACATTTGCTTAAAAATCTAGCTTCATCTTCAGCCCCAGGAGGACGCAAGGCATAATTATCATCGGCTTTTAAAGTCAAATTAACCAAAAATCCACCTCCTGTACATAAACATGCAGCCTTAAAGGCGCTAACGAAAAATTCTCTTCTACCTTTCATTTAATCAAAACCCTAAATTAAGCCTTATAAATTTTTACAGCACATTTTTTAAAGTCAGTTTGTTTTGAAAGCGGACAAGTCGCATCCAAAGTAACTTTATTGATATATACATTCTCATCAAACCACGGCACATACACAAGTCCTACAGGCGGTTTGTTTCTTCCACGCATATCTACTCTTGCTTTTACTTTACCACGACGAGATTCCACCCAAACCAAATCACCTTGATTTAAGCCTAATTTCTCTCCATCTTTCTCACTCATATAGCAAAGCGCTTCAGGGACAGCACGGTAAAGCTCAGGCACACGCATAGTCATAGTTCCACTATGCCAATGCTCTAAAACCCTTCCTGTTGCAAGCCAGAATGGATACTCTTTACTTGGTCTTTCAGGTGCTTTCATAAATGGCCTAAAGAAAATTTTAGCCTTATTTTTAATACTGTGCTCTTTTTCATCTTTAGGAGCTATTAAATCTCCATTTGTAAGCATTTTGTTAAAATCACCATAAAAAGCAAAATCTGAATTTGGAGCCGCTTTTTTAGCATAATAATCAAATTTAGTATTAAACCTCCACTGTGTTTCCTTGCCATTAACCACAGGCCATCTTAAACCCCTTACTTTATGATAGGTATCAAAATCCGCTAAATCATGGCCGTGTCCTAAGCCAAATTTACGATATTCTTCCCAAAGGTATTTTTGAACGAAAAAGCCATAGCCTGCAAATTCTTTTCCGTCACTGCCTTGAATTTTTCTCTCATCGCCTTTAACATCAGTATTATCAAAGCCTTTTGCGATAGCATCGTTTGGATTAAAGCTTTTTGCTTCTTTATTGGCAAATAGCACATCAAAAAGTGTATCATCTTCGCTATAACCCATAGCTTTTGCCTCTTCTAAAACGCTTGGCAAGGTAAGTTTATCATCTACTTTTTGTTCTTTCCAAACCTCTTTAAGCTTAAAGCGTTTTGCGAATTCTAAAATTTGCCAAGTATCACTCATGGCAGCACCTACAGGTAAAACTTGTTGTTTCCAATGTTGAGTTCTTCTTTCAGCATTACCATAAGCACCCCATTTTTCATAAATCATAGCACTTGGTAAAATAAGATCAGCTACTTTTGCTGAAATTCCAGGATAACAATCACTTACAACAATAAAATTATCCATTTCTCTTGCTGCTGCGATCCAGTGATTTGCATTTGCAGTGTTTTGCCATGGATTATTCACTTGCACCCATGCAAATTTAATTTTTCCATCTTCTAAATCTCTCATGATATTAAGATAAGGAGAACCTGGTTTTGGGTTGATGGTCTTTGCAGGAACTTTCCAAATTTTTTCAGAAATTTCTCTGTGTTTTGGATTTGCCACAACCATATCCGCAGGTAAACGATGCGAGAAAGTCCCTACTTCCCTAGCCGTTCCGCAAGCACTTGGCTGCCCTGTTAAAGAAAAGGCTCCACTACCTGGTTTAGCTTGCTTTCCTAGTAAAAAATGCACCATATAAGCTTGTTCATTTACCCAAGAACCTCTTGTATGTTGATTAAAGCCCATAGTCCAAAAACTTACGACTTTGCGATTTTTCTCTATGTAAAGATTAGCTAATTCTTGAAGTTTTTTCTTAAAATCTTCCAAAGACTCATTATCATCACCTTTGGCTACCTTTGCAGTGTATTCCAAAGTATAAGGGGCTAAACCTTTTTTAAATTCTTCAAAAGAAATTTCCCAGTTTTTATCAGCCACACCTTGATGTTTCATTTCGAATTTATCACCCGCTTTAACGCCAAGATAAGATAAAGAAGTAGCCTCTTCATCGTCTAAAGTGATTACATTTTCTTTTTCAACTGTATCTTTTTCACTTTCTTTAAATTTTGGATGATTTGGATTATTTCTCATACCATAACCAATATCAGCATAACCAGTTGCAAATACACAGTGATCTTTGATAAATTTCATATCCATAGCCTCTGGATGATTATAAACAATCTCTCTTGCTATGTAGTTCCAAATAGCCAAATCTGTATTTGGTTTAAAAATAATTTCAATATCAGCAATATTTGAAGTACGGTTAGAAAAAGTGCTTAGATTAACAACTTTGACCTTATCAAGATTACTTAGTTTTCTATCACTTACTCTTGACCAAAGGATTGGGTGCATTTCAGCCATATTAGCTCCCCAAGTGATGATAGTATCTGTAAGTTCTATATCATCATAACAGCCTGATGGCTCATCTACACCAAAAGTTTGCATAAAACCAACCACTGCAGAGGCCATACAATGTCTTGCATTTGGATCGATATTGTTTGTTCTAAAACCCGCTTTTGCAAGTTTTAAAGCAGCATAACCTTCTTGGATAGTGTATTGCCCACTACCAAAAATCCCTATACCTGTAACGCCGAGTTCATTGTAGGCTTTTTTAAATTGTTTTTCCATTTCATCAAAAGCTCTTTGCCAAGAAACCTGTTGAAATTTGCCTTTTTTATCAAATTCGCCTTTTTCATTCATGCGAAGCAAAGGCATAACAAGGCGATCTTCACCATACATGATTTTAGCATTAAAATAACCTTTGATGCAATTAAGTCCGCGATTTACGGGTGCTGCAGGATCGCCTTTTGTTGCTACGATTTTGCCATCTTTTCTGGCTATCATAATTCCACAGCCAGTTCCACAAAATCTACAAACAGCCTTATCCCATTTCCAATCTTCTTCTTGCGCGCCAAGCATAGAGCTTGGAACACTAAGTCCTGCAACACTAGCAGCACTTGCAATAGCGGTATTTTTAATAAAATCCCTTCTATTCATCCTTATTCCTCCAAAATAAAAAAATCATCTTATTATAAAAAATGGAGCATAAAAATCTCTTGAAATTTTAATAAAAATAATAATTTTAAAGCTCTATTTTATAGGAGTTTTATTGTCCTTTTTATATTATTCTTACACAAAATAAATATTAAAAATAATCAACTTAAAATAATAAAAAAATGAAGATGTAAAAATTAAGCCCTAAGAATGGGCTTAATCAAAATTAATGGCAACCACAACCACCGCAGCAGCTAGAACCACCAAAAAATGCATCAAGTTTTGCAATATCTGGCATTTCTGTGATTTCATTTACAAGTTCTTTATATGCCACTTTACCCTCTTTAATCACAAATACGGCACGAGCTAAAAGCCCTTCTAAAGCACCTTCATTTATCAAAACACCATATTTTTCACCAAATTCTTTTGCCACAAAATCACTTGCAACACTTAAATTTTCAATACCTTCTGTACTGCAAAATCTTCCCATAGCAAAAGGCAAGTCCATACTTACTATAATCACTTCAGCACCATTGTAGCTGGCTACTTTTTTATTAAATTCTCTAGCTTCTGTAGCACAAACTGGTGTATCTAAGCTTGGAACACTTAAAATGATTTGAGTTTTACCCGCTGCACCGATTTCAATCACGCTTAAATCTTTAGCTTTAAGATTTACCTTAGGAGCATCTGCTCCAACTTCTACTGAATTTCCTTTAAGTTTTACAGAATTTCCTTTAAAATTTACTGTACTCATTTAATTTCCTTTTTTGATATTTTAAACATTATTGCAATTAATGTTTTAGGAGCGATTATATCCTATAAACATTAATTATTTTTAATTTCACTGAAAATTATTTTACTTCTTTCCAAGTATATTTTTTCCACACTTTTTGAGCTTCCTTACTCTTAATAAAATCTACAAATTCTAAAGCTTTTTTATTTTCTAAACCTTTTTTTGTAGGAGCTATTTCAGCTGCACGATAAATCACTGCATTTTTATCTTTGATAAATAAAGCTTTATCATCGCCTAAAGCCTTTGCCCAATGAGACCAAATGATTAAAGCATCAATATTTGGATTGTTATTCCACTCATCTACAGCAGCTTTGGAATTTTTAGCATAAATTTTTATATTTTTACGTAATTTTACCAAATTTTCTCTTTTTACACTTTTTAAAGCCATATCTTCATAAAGTCCAACTTGTCCTGCACCATCAACCACCATAACATTTACGCCATCTTTTAAAATGTCTTCAAAATTTTTAATATTTTTTGGATTATTTGGACGCACGATAATGCCTGATGGACGCATATTTAAAACGCTTAAATTTTCTAAACTTAAACTTGGAATTTTTTAGCAAAATCATCCATCATTGAAGTATTGCCTGAAAAAATCAAATCTGCATTTTCTTTTGCTTTATCTATCCAAGCTGGAGTTGGACCTGCGGTTACAATCACCTTTTCTTTTGTTTTTTCTTCAAATTTTAAAGCAAGCTCTTTTAGTACAGGAGCAGGACCACCTGGACCATAAACTAAAATTTCAGCATTTAAAAAACTTGCTGCTACTAAACTTAAAAAATTAATATTTTTTTCATAAAATAAACCTTTCTTTAATAATATAACTTACTTGAAAGAAAATTCTATCAATCTATAGTTAACTCTCCCTTGCAAAGCCCTGCTTCTATAAGAAAACGAGAAGGAGTAAAAGAAGTTTTTTTGTTTTTATCATATTTAGCATAACTTAAATAAAGTATATTTTTTGCCCTAGTTACCGCAACATAAAAAAGTCTTCTTTCTTCTTCTAAGCTTCCACCCATTCCCATAAGCTTTTGATTAGGAAAGCGACCTTGCGCAAGATCAATCACAAAAACAAGATCAAATTCCAAGCCCTTACTTGCATGCACGCTAAGCAAATTAACTCCTTTGCCACTACTCATTTCGCTTGCACCTAAAGTTAGAAAATTATAATACTTGTAAATATCGCTATAATTTTTTGTAAGCTCTTTTAAAACATTGAATTTTGTTTCTATTTTTTCTAAATTTTCACTCTTTCTTAATAAATCCACCTGCCCTGCTTTATTTGTCGCTCTTTTGGTTGCAAGTTCTTCGCAAATTTCTCTATAAAAAGAATTTTCACAAATTAAATTGACTAAAGTCAAAGAATGTTTTATTTCCATAGCTTTTTTTAAAAAAAGATAGATTTTTTCCAAATTTCTAGCGCACAAATCATTGATTTTTGAAAGTCTTAAAATAGGATGTGCATCAAATTCACTCTCAAATTTAAAACGAGTTTCGCTGGCTAATTCTTCCAAATCTGCAAAAAGCCCAAGTTGATAATTTCTTTTTTGATGATTTTGCAAATTTACATTTTTATCAGGATCTAAAAAACCTTTTATTAAATTTCCATGCCCTAATTTTAAAAGTGCGTCAAAAATTTCTTTTGCTAAAACTCCACCCACACCTTTGGTATATTGAACCAAATGAATAAAAGCCATGATATCTTTAGGATTTACCACAAGCGCAAGCATGGAGCTAAAAGCTTTAACTTCCAAACTTTCAAAAAAACTTCCACTTCCCTTTCTCACACTTGCAATGCCCTGCTCCCTTAAAGCTACTTCAACCCCATCAGCACTTGAGTTGTTGCGAAAAATCACGGCAATTTCTTCCAAACTTACTCCGCTTGTAAGTATCATTTTGGCTATATTTTGATACTGATCAAATAATTCTTCAAAAGTAAGCAAAGATGGGGCTTTAAACTCATCATTTCTTGTAACAATAAGTTCTTTTGGATATAATCTTTCGTTATTTAAAATCACTTTATTAGCCAAAGCTAAAATACTTCTTGATGAACGGTAGTTTTTATTTAAAGAAAAAATTTTTGCATCTTTAAAACGATCTTTAAACCCACCTATGATATTAATATCCGCTCCATTAAAAGCATAAATACTTTGATCATAATCCCCTACGCAAAACAAACTTTTACTATGAAAAGCCTCTATTAAGGAACTTTGCAAAGTATTTGTGTCTTGATATTCATCCACTAAAATTTCATCAAATTCATATTTTTCTTCTTTTAAAAGCTCTTTTAGATTGATAAGTAAGTCATTAAAATCTACATAATTAAAACGCTTTTTTTCATTATCATATTCTTTTAAAATATCTTCATAAATTTCAGCATAAATACTTTGTTCTTCATAGTTTTGACAAAACCAAGTATAAAAATCTTGATTGTGTGCTTTGTTTTGAAACAAAGAATAAAGATCATATAAATAACTTGATTGATAAGGTTTTATATCACTTAAATGCCTAAAGGTTCTTTTTTCATAGACACTTTTAAGTAGAGTTTTTAACTCGCTTGCTTGCTTTAAAATTATATTTTTATCCGCATTTCTAAGTAAGGTATAAGCCGTACTATGAAAAGTTCCTGCAAGTATTTTACTGGTAATATTTTTATCAAAAAATTTCCCTAAACGCCCTATCATTTCTTTACTGGCTTTATTTGTGAAAGTCAAAAGCATAATTTTTTGAGGTGTCACTCCCTTGCTTAAAAGATAAGAAATTCTTGCAACAATAGTAGAAGTTTTTCCCGTCCCTGCACTTGCAATAACAAGATTGTGTCCAAAATCAGCAGTAGCAGCAAGATATTGTTCATTATTTAATTTTGAAAGTGGCATTATTTTCCTTATAAAAGTTAAAATTATAAAAAAAAATTACTTAAAAATATAAAAATTTAAAATTACTTTATATTAGATTATAGTACAATGCTAAAATTATTTAACTTTCTGTTTTTAAGGGATAGCAAATGAATTTGAAAATTTTTTCTATTATTGTTGGCATATTAATTGCTATTATTGTGATATTAGGTGGAACCTATTATTATCTTTTTGAATATTCAAAACCAAAGAATTACACCTTAAACACCAACACTTACACCGAGCAAAAATCGTATACTAATAACTACGATAATTCCTATTCGCCCTCGATCCAAACCAACAATAGTTCATCAGATATAAATATTAATAACAATACCATCCAAAAGCAAGAAACAAACCCATTAGATGAAAATCAAAGCTTAAATAACAATACATTTAATACGCCAATAAGCGAAAACAATCAAAGCTTAAATAATGACACCAATACAAATAATAATATTAATACAAATGAAAATAAGCAAATTTTAGATACGGATAAAGAAAAATTAAAACAAGAAAATAAACAAGCCGAAATAGAAGCTCTTAAAAAAGAAATCAGCAAACAACAAAAGATCTTAGAAAGAGAGAGAGCCGTAAAAAAAGAACTTCAATCAAACAAGTCAAACAAAAATAAATATCTAAATACCGCTAGAGAGTATCTAAGCATAGGAAAAAACAGTCGTTTAGAACCTGAACTTAGTACAGAAAATATGAAAGTTTATATTTTAGATGGAAAATTTTTAAGCCAATATAGAATCAATCTGTTAAAAGATATGCTAAGCGTTATACAAGATAATGCAAAAGATTATTATCTAAGTATTTTTGTTAAAATGCTACCAAAAGGGGAAATGAAATTAACTATCTATAACAAAGAAATTATCTTTTCAGATATGAAAAAAGCTTATAAATATATTAGCTTAGATAGATTAAGCCCATATTTAAACAATCCAAAAGAATTAAATGAACATGTAGCACGTGAAGAAATTTTAGAAAGACTTAAACTTCAAATTAAAAAAGATGGCAAAGGAAGTGATTTTTCTAAACATATCAAAAGTTTGAAAACTGGACTTAATACAGCACAATATTTCTTCCCGTTTTGTGAAATTATAGAAATTAGCTCTATTAAATAAGCTAAAACAATAAAGGCAAATAATGTATGATAAAAATTTAGAAAAAGAGTATTATCAAATTTGCGAAGAACGCGGATATTTTGAGATCGATGGCAATAAAACCATACAAGAAAAAGATAAAAATTTCTGCATTATGATGCCTCCTCCTAATGTCACTGGAGTTTTACACATAGGACATGCTTTAACTTTTACTCTACAAGACATTATGACGCGTTACAAAAGAATGGATGGCTATAAGGTTCTTTATCAACCAGGGCTTGATCACGCAGGTATTGCTACTCAAAATGTTGTAGAAAAACAACTTCTTGCTCAAGGCATTAAAAAAGAAGAACTAGGTAGAGAAAAATTTATAGAAAAAGTCTGGGAGTGGAAAGAGCAAAGCGGTGGAAAAATTTTAGACCAAATGAGAACACTAGGCATCACTCCTGCATGGAGTCGCTTGCGTTTTACTATGGATGAAGGTTTGGTTAATGCCGTAAAAAAAGCCTTTGTAGAACTTTATGATAAAAGACTTATTGTACGTGGAAACTACATGATAAATTGGTGTACTCACGATGGCGCTTTAAGTGATATAGAAGTTGAATACAAAGAAAACAAAGGAAAACTTTATCATATTAAATACTTTTTAAAAGATAGCGATGAATTTTTAGTAGTAGCCACAACGCGTCCTGAAACTTTTTTTGGCGATACTGCAGTTATGGTACATCCTGACGATGAACGCTATACTAAATTTGTGGGCAAAGAAGTGATTTTGCCTATAAGTAAAAAAGCCATTAAAATTATAGCTGATGAGCATGTAGAAAAAGAATTTGGAACAGGAGTTGTAAAAGTTACTCCCGCTCATGACATGAACGATTATGAAGTAGGACTTAGACATAATTTAGAATTTATAAGCGTTTTTAATGAAAAAGGAATTTTAAACGAACATTGTTTAGAGTTTCAAGGTTTAGAACGCTTAGAAGCAAGAGAAAAAATCGTAGCCAAACTTGAAAGTCTTGGCTTTATAGAAAAAATAGAAGAACATAATAATCAGGTAGGATATTGTTATCGTTGCAACAATGTAGTTGAACCTTATATCTCCAAGCAATGGTTTGTAAAAAAAGAAATCGCCCAAGAAAGTATAGAAAAAGTTGCACTTGGCGAAAGCAAATTTTATCCAAATCACTGGATAAATAGCTTTAATGCTTGGATGAAAGATTTAAGAGATTGGTGTATTTCAAGACAACTTTGGTGGGGGCATCAAATTCCTGTGTATTATTGCGAATGCTCTCATGAATGGGCAAGCCAACATACGCCTAAAACTTGTCCAAAATGTCAAAGTCAAAATTTCAAACAAGATGAAGATGTACTTGATACTTGGTTTTCTTCAGGACTTTGGGCTATGAGTACTCTAGGCTGGGGGAATGAAAATTGGGGTAAAGATAAAATTTGGTCTGAAAAGGATTTAAAAGATTTTTATCCCAATTCTTTACTCATTACAGGTTTTGATATTTTATTTTTCTGGGTGGCTAGAATGATGTTTCAAAGCACTAATGCCTTACATCAACTTCCTTTTAAAGATATTTATTTACACGCTCTTGTGAAAGATGAGCAAGGTAGAAAAATGAGTAAAAGTCTTGGAAATGTCATCGATCCAAATGAAAGTATTAAAGAATATAGTGCCGATATTTTACGCTTTACTTTAGCACTTCTTGCTATACAAGGACGCGATATTAAACTTAGCAATGATAAACTTTTACAAGTTAGAAATTTTACAAATAAAATTTATAATGCTACAAATTATCTGCTTTTAAATGAAAGTAAATTTGAAGATTTGGAAAATATCACACTTCATTCAGAATTAGCAAAATATATTTATGCCAAATTTCAAACTTGTGTTAAGGATGTAAGAGAAAATTTAGACAATTATCGCTTTAATGATGCAGCCAATACTCTATATAAATTCTTTTGGGATGATTTTTGCGATTGGGGTATAGAGCTTAGCAAAGCAGAAAAATCGAGTGTTAAAGAACTTGGTAGTATTTTCAAAGAAGCTTTAAAGCTCTTAAATCCTTTTATGCCTTTTATCAGTGAATATTTATATCATAAACTAAGCGATACAGAACTTAAAACAAGCCCTTCTATTATGATAAGCAAATATCCAAAATTTAAAGAACAAGATAAAAATATAGAAAAAATCTTTTCTTTACTCATAGAAAGCATAGTTGGTATCCGCCGTGCTAAAAGTTTAATCGATCTTGGAAATTCTAAAATAGAAAAAGCTTATATCAAATTTAACGATAAAAAAATCAAAGATGAAATCAAAGCTTATATGAATTTTATCATGATGCTCGCAAAGTGCGAGCAAATAGAATTTAGTGAAGAAAAATTACCAAAGGCAATATGTGATGTCAGCGAGAATTTAGAAATTTTTATTACGCTTGAAAATGTTGATTTAAGCGGTATTTTAACAAGACTTGAAAATCAAAAAAATAAGCTTGAAAAAGAAAGTGCTAAGCTTAATTCTATGCTCTGTAATGAAAAATTCATCGCTAACGCACCTAAAGAGGTAGTTGAGCAAAATAAAGAAGCTCTAGAAAATTTAAAAATTCAACTTGAAAAAATATCAGTTGAACTTCAAAATCTAAGAGGTTAAAAATTTGATAAAAATAAAAAATTTAAAAAAATATTATGGCAAGGAACTCGTGATAAACGATGTTTCTTTGGAGATTAAAAAGGGTGAAATTTACGCCATAGTAGGTCATAGTGGAGCTGGAAAATCCACTCTTTTAAGATGTATCAATGGACTTGAGAATTATCAAGAAGGAAGCTTAAAAGTCTTTGATCAAGAAATTAAAGATTTAAGTCAAAAAAAATCAAAAGAGCTGAGAGTGCTTAGAAAAAATATAGGGATGATTTTTCAAAATTTTGCCCTAATGGAGCGCAAAAATGTATTTGAAAATGTTGCTATGCCTTTAAGAACACACTATACTCAGTGTAAATTTCATGCCAAGCTTTTTAATAAAGAATACATGAGCGAAAAAGAAATTGCCCAAAAAGTCAATTCTTTGCTTGAAATCGTAGGACTTGATCATAAAAACAAATCCTATCCAAGAGAACTGAGCGGGGGGCAAAAACAACGCGTTGCTATTGCTAGAGCCTTAGCTTTAAATCCAAAAATTTTACTTAGTGACGAAGCTACTTCGGCTCTTGATCCAAACACTACAAAAAATATTTTAGAGCTTATATCTAAAATCAATGCTGAATTTGGGATTACTGTTGTTTTAGTAACTCACGAAATGGATGTGGTAAAAGACATAGCTCAAAAAGCTTTATTACTTGAACATGGGCAAATCATAGGAAGTGGAGCAATTGATGAGCTTTTTTTAAGGCCTAATGCTAAAATGAAAGAATTTTTAGGAGAAAGTGATTTCTTACCTGAGCACGGACTTAATATCAAACTTTACTTTCCAAAAGAAGTTGCCCAAAATAGCGTCATCACTCATATGGCAAGAACTCTAAATATAGACTTTAACATAGTTTGGGGTAAAATAGAAAAACTTAATGGAAAGGCCTTGGGAAATTTAGTTATAAATATAAATGAAAAGGATAAAGACAAGGTTCTTGATTACATAGAAAAAAGTGGAGTATTATGGGAGGTGGCATCATGAATGAAGAAAACATCTCTATCATCAGTGCTTTTTTTAGTAGAATTTCTCAATTTTTTAATGAATTTTCTTGGCAGGATATTAAAGAAGTTAGTTTAAGTTCTATTACAAGTTTCAGTGAAAATTATGAAAACATTTTAAAACCTGCGCTTAATGAAACAATTTATATGAGTTTAATGGCTGTACTATTCGGATTTTTATTGGCTATCATTCCTGGAATTTTACTTGCTATTTGGGATAAAAACGGAATTAAAGAAAATAAAATCGCTTATAGTATTTTAGATTTTATTACAAATATACTGCGTGCCTTTCCATTTTTAATTCTTATAGTTGTTCTTTTACCGCTTTCTAAAATCATAGTAGGCACAAGCATAGGCACAAATGCTGCCATAGTTCCTTTAGCTATCGGAATAGCTCCTTATTTGGCAAAGATGCTTGAAAGCGCTTTTAAAGAAATAGACAAAGGAATCATAGAAGCAGCAAAAAGTTATGGTGCTAGCAATATTCAAATTATATTCAAGGTTATCTTTAGTGAAGCTCTTCCTGCTATAATTAGCGGAATTACCCTAACTTTAATCTTTACCATTGGTTTTTCTGCTCTTGCTGGAACTGTCGGTGGTGGAGGTTTGGGAGATGTCGCTATTCGCTATGGTTATGAAAGATTTAACAAAGAAGTTATGATTCAAACTGTAGTTATTTTACTTATATTAGTTCAGTTAGTTCAAATTCTAGGTAATTTATTTTATACTTGGGCTAAAAATAGTAAAACTACATATATCATTGCCACTCTATTGATTTTACTTGGAGTTAGCATAGTTATCAATATAAACAATGATGAAAATTTCTTTTGGCAAGTAATTGTTTTTATCTTATTTTTAGGAAGTTTGCTTTATAAAGGTTTCAAAAAATAAGGAGATTATATCTCCTTTTAAGATAAATATAAGTTTTTTTAAGTAAAATTTAAACAAAAAATTAAAGGAATTAAAATGATGTATCAGATGCGTTAATCTGACTATCAACAAGTTTTTATATGCTTCTTCCTGATAGTCAGAGTGAATTTATTAAGATTAAAGCAAGCACAAAATGACTAAAAAGGAAAAAAATGAAAATCAAATCTTTATTTATAGCAAGTATTTTAACATTAAGTCTTAATGCAAATGCATTAGAAACCATCACAGTTGCAGCAACCCCTGTCCCTCATGCTGAAATCCTAGAACAAGCAAAACCTGATCTAGAAAAACAAGGCTATAAACTTGAAATCAAAGAATTTACGGATTATGTTTTGCCTAATCTAGCTGTTGATAATGGAGAAGCCGATGCAAATTTTTTCCAACATACTCCTTATTTGGAAGAATTTAATAAAAACAAAGGTACCAAACTTATCAAAGTAGCTGCCATACACATAGAACCTATGGCTGTTTACTCCAAGAAATATAAAAGTCTAGATGATATTAAAGAAGGGGTTAAAATCGCCATTCCAAATGATCCAACCAATGAAAGTAGAGCTTTAGATATTATTGCAAAAAAAGGTTTGGTAAAATTTAAAGACAAGGCTTTAAAAACACCTCTTGATATTATAGACAATCCTAAAAAAATTAAATTTGTAGAATTAAAGCCCGCACAACTTCCAAGAGCTTTAGATGATGTTGATTTTGCTGTAATTAATTCCAACTACGCTCTCTCTGCAAATCTAAATCCTGCAAAAGATAGCGTATTTATCGAAGATAAAGAAAGTCCATATGCAAACATTCTTGTTGTAAGAGTGGAACATCAAAACGATCCAAAAATCAAAGCCTTAATTCAAGCTCTACAAAGTGATAAAATCAAACAATTTATCATAGAAAAATACAACGGATCTGTTTTACCTGCTTTTTAATTTTGTCCCTTACCTAGGGACTTTTTTCTTAAATACAAAGGAGTTTTTATGAATTTATTTAAAATTATTATACTCGCTTGCATTCTAAATTTATCTAGCCTATTTGCACAAAACATTACTATAGGAGCCACTCAAAATCCTTTTGGTAGCTTACTAGAACTAATGAAAGATGATTTTAAAAACAAAGGGTATGAGCTTAAAATAGTAGAATTTTCAGACTATATTTTGCCCAATCGTGCATTAGAGGAAAAAGAACTTGATGCAAATTTATATCAACACAAACCTTTTTTAGAAGAATACAACCTAAAAAAAGGTTCAAATTTAATTGCAACAACGCCTGTACTTATAGCTCCAGTAGGAGTTTATAGTAAAAAAATCAAAAATTTAGAAAATCTTAAAGAAGGTGCTAGAGTTGCTATACCTAATGATGCGACCAATGAAAGCAGAGCTTTAGAGCTTTTAGAGAAAGCAAAATTAATAGAGCTTAACAAAAATACTCTAAAAACCCCATTGGACATAAACAAAAATCCAAAAAAACTTAAATTTATAGAACTTAAAGCCGCACAACTTCCAAGGGCTTTAGATGATGTTGATATTGCTATAATTAATTCTAATTTCGCACTTGGAGCCGACCTGAATCCAAGTAAAGATACTATTTTTAGGGAAGATAAAAATAGTCCTTATGTAAATTATGTTGTGGTACGCTCAGAAGATAAAAATAGCAAAAAAACCAAAGTAATTGATGAAATTTTAAGAAGCGATAAATTTAAAGCCATTATTAATGAGCATTATAAAGATATATTAATCCCAGCTTTTTAGGAGTATAGCATGAATATTAAAAAAATATTTTTAAGTGCTTTATTTACAATTAGCCTTAGTTTTGGGGCAGATAAAACCATAATCATAGGTGCAACACCAACACCTTATGCTGAAATTTTAAATTTCTCTAAACCCTTATTTCAAGAAAAAGGTTGGAAGTTAATAGTTAAGGAATTTAATGACTATAATATACCCAATATCGCTTTAAATGAGAAAGATTTAGATGCAAATTTATATCAGCATAAACCTTTTTTAGATGATTTTAATACCCATAAAGGAACAAAATTAAGTTCTTTAGGTGCTATTGTTTTAGTTCCTATGGCTATATATTCTAACTCTATAAAAGATATAAAAGATATTCCTAATGGCGCTAAAATCGCTATACCTAATGATGCTACCAATGAAAGCAGAGCCCTTGATTTACTAGCTAAAGCAAATTTAATAGAATTTAAAAGTCAAAGCACCCTTAAAACCCCTATTGACATAAGTAAAAATCCAAAAAATCTTAAATTTATAGAGCTTAAAGCCGCACAACTTCCAAGAGCCCTAAATGATACTGATTTGGCTGTTATTACCACAAACTATGCTCTTGGAGCAGGTTTAAACCCTTTAAAAGATGGTATTTTTATGGAAGATAAAGATAGTTTATATGCTATTGTTTTAGCTACAAGAAAAGGTGAAGAAACAAGTCAAAAAAGTCTTGTTATTAAAGAAATTTTAACAAGCAATAAAATTAAAAATTTTATCATAGAAAAATACAAAGGCTCTGTTATCCCTACTTTTTAACTCTATACAAAGCCTTCTAAAGGCTTTGTTAAACTTATAAAAGCTAAAATACTATTTATTGCATTATAATTCTTAGGATAAAAATGAAAATTATTTTTTTAACTTTTTTTATTGTGATAAATTATATCCAAGCAGCTAGTTTAGAAGAAATCAAAACAGCACTAACTAAAGAATTTAGAAATAATTTTCCTAAAATTATAATTTCTCAAATTGATTTAAAAATAACATCATTGCCTAAAGATTTTGATCAATATGAATTTCTAAGAATCGCTAATGGACGTTTTAATCAAGCACAAGGCTTTTTAAGGGCTGAATTTAAAACTCCGCAAAATATACAAAAAAATGTATTTTTTAGATATTTCATTCAAGCAAATTTAGAAGTTTTAAAAAGCGAACGCGCTATAAAAAGAGGAGATAAACTTGGAGCTTTTGACTATAAAAGTGTATTGATTGATTTTGATAAAGTTCCTTTAAATGCCTTAACCTTAGATGATGTAGATAATCTTGTAGCTAAAAGCAATATTAACAAAAACGCCATTTTAAGAGCAAATATGTTTAAAACCACAGCTTTAATACGCCGAAATGATCCTATAATCGGAGTTTTAAGTGAAGCAAATGTTGATGTTTTAATCGAACTTGTGGCTTTGCAAAGTGCAAATATGGGCGAAAGGATTCGTGCAAAAAACAAAGAAGGTAAAGTTATGCAAGGCATCGTAGTGGGTAAAAATAGGATGATTATACAATGAAGGTTTTATTAGGAATTTCTGGTTCAAGCAGTGTCAATTTAGGCTTAAAATTATTAAAAAATTTAGAAAATCAATGCGAACTTTATTGTATTTTAACTCAAGGTGCAAAACTTAGTTTCAAAGCTGAAAATGAAGCAAATTTAGAAGAAATTTGTCAAGAAAATTTTAAATACACTCATTTTTTAGATGATAAAAATTTAAGTCTAAGTGTAGCAAGTGGATCTTTTGGAATAGAAAAAACTATCATTGCTCCTTGTTCGATTTCAAGTTTAGCAAAAATTCACGCTGGTTTTGCAGACACTCTTTTAATGCGTGCTGCAGCAGTGGCCTTAAAAGAAAGAAAAAAACTCATCTTAGGCATACGTGAAATGCCTTTTTCTACTTTAAATTTAGAACATATGTTAAAACTTAGCCAAATGGGAGTTATTATCGCACCTCCTATTATCGCAAGTTATTCTAAAGCAAACAATCTAGAACAAATGGAAAATTTTATCGTAGGTAAATGGCTAGATCTTTTAGAAATAAAACACAATTTATATGAAAAATGGCAAAATTTTTAGTTTAAATTTGTTATATTTTTAAAAAAAATTGGAGCAAAAATGACTTGTTTATATCCTGGGACTTTTGATCCTATTACCAACGGGCATTTAGATGTTATAAAACGGGCTTTAAAAATTTTTGATGAAGTCATCGTTGCCATAGCAAAAAGTGAACATAAAAAACCTTGCTATGATTTAGAAAAACGCAAAGAACTAGCCCTGCTTGCAACACAAAATTTAAAAAATGTTAAAATCATTGCTTTTAATAATTTACTTGTAGATTTAGCCAAAGAATTAAAAGTTAATACTATAATCCGTGGACTTAGAGCAGTGAGTGATTTTGAATACGAATTGCAAATTGGCTATGCAAATCACGCACTTTGGGAAGATATGGAAACCATTTATCTTATGCCGAGTCTAAAACATGCTTTTATTTCAAGTTCTATTGTTCGCTCTATAGTAGCACATGGGGGCGATGTAAGTTCTCTTGTTCCAAAAGAAATTCTACCTTTTTTAAAGGATCAATCTTGTATGTAGTTTTTGAAGGTATTGACTGCGTAGGAAAAAGTACGCAAATTTCACTTTTAAAAGAAATTTACAAAGACGCCATTTTTACACTCGAACCTGGCGGAACAGAACTTGGAAAACATTTAAGAAAAATTTTACTTAATAAAACTCATCCTATTAGCAAAAGAGCTGAACTCTTGCTTTTTTTAGCTGATCGTGCTCAACATTTTGAAGAAATCTTAAAAACCAATCAAAACAAACTCATTATTAGCGATAGAAGTTTTATTTCAGGCATGGCTTATGCCAAAGATTTTGAAAACGATTTGCTTTTTGCTTTAAATAGTTTTGCTTTGGAAAATTTTTTTCCACAAAAAATTATCTTTTTAAAAGGAGATGCAAACCTTATTCAAGAACGCCTCAATCAAAAAGAACTAGATAGCATAGAAAAACGTGGCATTGAGTATTTTCTAAGCGTGCAAGATAAACTCGAAAAAGTGCTTCATTTTTTAAAAGAAAAAATTTCTATAGAAATTTTAACACTTGACGCAAAAGAAAATAAAGAAAAATTACACCAACAAATAAAGGAATTTTTACAATGATTAACGCTTTAAAAGGAATGAAAGATTTATTAGATAAAGATGCATATTATTATGAAAAAGTGATTAAAACCTGTGAAGAAGTAGCTAAAAACTATGGCTTTACTTTTATCAATACACCGCATTTAGAACTTTGCACCCTTTTTAAAAGAAGCGTAGGAGAAAGTTCTGATATAGTAGGCAAAGAAATGTATGAATTTATCGATAAAGGCGAAAATCATGTTTGTATGCGTCCTGAAGGAACTGCTGGGGTGGTGCGTGCCTATATAGAAAAAAAACTCGATAAAAACACTAGTGTGAAAAGATGGTTTTATCATGGTTCCATGTTCCGCTATGAAAGACCCCAAAAGGGACGCTTAAGAGAATTTCATCAATTTGGCGTTGAAAGTTTTGGAAACGCAAGCGTTTATGAAGATGCAAGTATTATTTTAATGTTGGTAGAAATTTTTTCACGCTTAGATATTAAATTTAAACTACTGATTAACTCTTTAGGTTGTTTAGAATGTATGCCAAAATATCGTGAAAATTTAATACATTTTTTAGATAGCAAAAAAGGTTTTTGCGAGGATTGTTTGCGTAGGAAAAACTTAAATCCCATTCGTGTTTTAGACTGTAAAAATGAACATTGCCAAAGCTTACTTAAAGATGCTCCGCTTTTAAATCAAAATTTATGCTCATCTTGTCAAAAAGACTTTGAAATTTTACAAAGCGTTTTAAGAGAAAATGGAGTGGATTTTGAAGTGGATTCTAAACTTGTTAGAGGGCTTGATTACTACTCTAAAACGGCTTTTGAATTCATTAGCGATGAAATTGGTGCAAAAGCTGCTATTGCTGGGGGTGGAAGATATGATAGACTCATTGAATACCTTGATGGAAAAAGTGGTTTTGGCGTAGGTTTTGCCATGGGCATAGAAAGAATTATAGCTATTTTAGAACAAAAAGAAGAAAAAGTTCAAAGAGAAGGAATTTATCTTTGTGCTATGGATGAAATTTATATCCAAAAACTTTTACATATCGCTACAAATTTAAGAAAAGAATATAAAGTGTTTTTAAGCTATGAGGCAAGAAAACTAGCTAAACATCTCGAAAACGCGGATAAAAATAATGCTGAAATTTTTCTTTGTATGGGAGAAAATGAAGCACAAAATGAAAGTTTGTTTTATAAAAATTTAGCAAAAAAAGAAGAAAAAATGATTAAAATTTCAGACTTAAAGAAGGTTTTATAATGGATTATGGTATTGATATTTGGGGAAATGAAAATTTTATTATCAAAAATGGTAAAGTTTGTATCAATCATGAGAAAAAACCTGCTATTATTGATATAGTTAAAGAATTAAGAGATGATGGATACAAGGGGCCTTTACTTTTAAGATTTCCTCATCTTATTCAAAAACAAATTGAAAATATTTACGGAAATTTCAATAAAGCAAGAAAAGAATTTGGCTATAAAGGAGGATTTAACGCTGTTTATCCTTTAAAGGTCAATCAATACCCTGGTTTTGTAAAAAATCTTGTAAAGCTTGGAAAAGACTATAACTACGGACTTGAAGCAGGTTCTAAGGCAGAGCTTTTACTCGCTATGGCTTATAATAACGAAGGCGCACCTATTACAGTAAATGGCTTTAAAGATAGAGAACTTATCAATATAGGCTTTATCGCAGCTGAAATGGGACATAATATCACTTTAACCATAGAAGGACTTAATGAACTTGAAGCTATCATAGACATAGCCAAAGAACGCTTTAAACCCAAACCAAATATAGGCTTACGTGTGCGTTTGCATTCTGCTGGAGTTGGAATTTGGGCAAAAAGCGGTGGGATTAATTCTAAATTTGGACTTACATCCACTGAACTCATAGAAGCAGTAAATTTACTCAAAGAAAACAAACTTTTAGAACAATTTACCATGATTCACTTTCATCTAGGCTCACAAATTACCGAAATTCATCCTTTAAAAAAAGCCTTAAACGAAGCAGGAAATATCTATACAGAACTTAGAAAAATGGGAGCTAAAAATCTAAAAGCTATCAATCTTGGTGGCGGTTTAGCTGTGGAATACTCACAATTTAAAAATGAAAAAAGTAGAAATTATACCTTAAGGGAATACGCTAACGATGTAGTTTTTATCCTAAAAAATATAGCTGAACAAAAAAAAGATTTAGAGCCTGATATTTTCATAGAAAGCGGACGTTTTGTAGCAGCCAATCATGCTGTTTTAATCGCTCCTGTATTAGAACTTTTTTCTCAAGAATACGCAGAAAACAAACTCATACTTAAAAAACAAAATCCAAAACTTATCGATGAGCTTTATGATCTTTATAAAAGCATAAAACCTTCCAATGCTTTAGAATACTTGCACGATAGCATAGATCATTTAGAGAGCATTCTAACTCTTTTTGATTTGGGCTATGTGGATTTACAAGATCGTTCCAATGCTGAAATTTTAACTCATTTGATTACGAAAAAAGCCATCTTACTTTTAGGCGATAAACAAAATCCTGCGGATTTACTTGCCATACAAGATGAAGTGCAAGAAAGGTATTTGGTAAATTTTTCACTCTTTCAAAGCATACCCGATTTTTGGGGCTTAGAACAGAATTTCCCCATCATGCCCCTTGATCGCTTAGATGAAGAACCGACTCGAAGTGCAAGTATTTGGGATATAACCTGCGATAGCGATGGAGAAATTTCATATTCTAAAGATAAACCTTTATTTTTACACGATGTAGATGTAGAAAAAGAAAATTATTTTCTAGGGTTTTTTCTTGTAGGTGCCTATCAAGAAGTACTTGGAATGAAACACAATCTTTTTACTCATCCTACTGAAGCTATTATAAGTATCAATGAAAAAGGCTATGAAGTTGAGGGGATTATAGAAGCACAATCCATACTTGATGCCTTAGAAGATTTAGACTATGATATACACGCTATCATGGATATACTTAATGAACGCATAAGTAATTCTAAGCTTGTCAATGACAAGCAAAAAAAGCATATTTTAGGTGAACTTTATCTTTTCTTAAATGATAATGGTTATTTAAAAAGCATAGGAGTTTAGATGAATTTTTGGGGTATTATAAAAGAAGATTTTTCTCAACCAAAGGTGCAAGATCCAGCTTTTAATTCTTCTATAGAACTTTTTTTTAATTACCCTGGAGTATGGGCTGTAGTAAATTACCGCTTTGCACATTTTTTTTACATAAGAAATTTTAAACGCATTGCTAGAATGATTAGCGGAATTTCCCAATTTTTAACTGGAGTAGATTTACACCCTGGTGCAGAACTTGGAAGGCGTGTTTTTATAGATCATGCCAATGGAGTGGTTATAGGCCAAACAGCAATCATAGAAGATGATGTTTTGATTTATCAAGGCGTTACTTTAGGCGGAACAAGTCTTGAAAAAGGCACTAAACGTCATCCAACCATAAAAAAAGGAGTGATCATAGGTTCAGGCGCAAAAATACTTGGCAATATTACCATAGGAGAAAATGCCAAAATAGGCTCAAATGCTGTAGTGGTTAAAGATGTAGGTGCAAATTTAACTGCCGTTGGAATTCCTGCTTATATTATCGAAGAGCGTAAAAATAAAAACATTAGAGCCATAGATGCAAATTGCGATGATAAATTAGAAAAGCTAGAAAATAAAATTTCAGAACTTGAAAATCTTATATTAAAACGACCTGAATCACAAAAATAATAATTTTTATAATACATAAAATTATATGTATTATTATGCGTATTAATTTTTCCTAAAAATTAATACAAATTTTCACATTTATTGAATTTTTATAACTCATTTTTAAATTAAATTTATTACAAAAATGCAATTTTCTGCTAAAATTAAACAAAAATTATTAAGGATTGAAAAATGCTTACAAAAAGATCTCAAGTTTTAGAAGAATCTATCACTTTAGCTATCACCGCACTTGCCAATGAACTTAAAGCTAAAGGCGAGGATATCATTAGTTTTTCAGCAGGCGAACCTGATTTTGACACACCGCAAACCATCAAAAATGCCGCTATAAGTGCTATTGAAAAAGGATGTGGAAAATACACTGCTGTTGCGGGAATTCCTGAAGTATTAAAAGCTATTCAAATCAAATTTAAAAAAGATAATAATCTTGATTACGAAACAAATGAAATCATCACCAATGTAGGTGCAAAACACTCTCTTTTTGAATGTATAGAATGTTTAGTAGAAAAAGATGATGAAGTGATTATCCCTAGTCCTTACTGGGTAAGCTATCCTGAAATGGTAAAATTTGCAGGTGGAAAACCTGTATTTATAGAAGGCTTAGAAGAAAATGGCTTTAAAATTACCGCTGAACAACTAAAAAAAGCTATCACAGCTAAAACCAAGGTTTTAATGTTAAATTCTCCTTCAAATCCTGTAGGATCGATTTATTCTAAAGAAGAATTAACTCAAATTGCTAAAGTTTTAGAAGGAACTCAAATTACCGTTTTAAGTGATGAAATGTATGAAAAACTTCGCTATGATGGTTTTGATTTTGTAGCTTTTGCAAGTGTAAGCAAAGACGCTTTAAAACGCACTGTGACTATTAACGGACTTAGCAAATGCGGAGCTATGCCAGGATGGCGTTTTGGCTATATGGCAAGCAAAAATAAAGCCCTAATTTCAGCCGTTAAAAGACTTCAAGGACAAAGCACTTCAAATATTTGCTCCATTACTCAACATGCAGCCATTCCTGCTTTAAATGGGAAATGTGATAAAGATATAGAAAAAATGCGTCAAGCCTTTGAAAAACGCCGTAACTTAGCTTTAGATATGCTTAAACAAATCCCAAATATCAGCGTTTATAAACCAGAAGGTGCTTTTTATCTTTTTGTAAATATACAAAAAATAGAAAAAGATTCTATGAAATTTTGCCAAAAATTACTTGAACAAGAAAAAGTTGCCGTTGTTCCAGGCATAGGTTTTGGCACGGATGGATACTTTAGACTTTCTTATGCCACAAGTGATGAACTCATCGAAAAAGGTTTAGAAAGAATAGCAAATTTCATTGCTTCTTATTAAGCCCTAAAGCCTTAAAATTACTTTAAGGCTTTTTAAGCACAGCATTTACTCTTTGAATACTATCTGATTTATTTAAACTCAATCTTATTATAGAATTTTCTAATCCACCTAAAGAATGCGCTACATTTGCCTCTAGGCTTATCATATCTAAAGCATTTAATTCAAATTTTTCCTTTTCCACTTCAAACCAAATTTTACCGCTTAAAACTTGAACATGTATAGCAAAAGGAGCTTTATGCTCTTTCATCACGCTATCTTTAGCTAATAAAATTTGAATTTCTTTACCTTTTTCATTGTCAATTAAAACATTGATTTTCACTTCTTTTGGGATAAATTCTGCCCTATTCCATTGAATGATTTTCATAAAATCTCCTTTTTAGTTTTATAAAACCATAGCAAAAACCAAAATATAAATTATAAACTTGTGTTAATTTATCCTTCTTTCCACCAAAAATCCTGTTCGAATTTAGCCCTTATTTCATAAGCCTCGCCCATTTTTGGTGTGATAAGGGGTAAATCTAAATTTTCATAAAGAAATTTTACCACTTCATTCCACGCGTGAGTTCCTGCTAAAAATCTCCCCCAATGTATAGGCATGACAGTTTTTGCATTAAGATCTTTTGCTTCTTTTAAAATTTGCTCAGGAAAAGAGTGCGAATATGGCCAAGCGATATTAAACTGTCCGCTTTCAAGACAAGCTAAATCAAAACCTCCAAAAATATTCACCTATTTTTTTAAAATGTGTAAAATACCCTCCATCTGCACTAAAAAACACTCTCTTATCTATACTTAAAAATTCCATCACAAAAGAAGCCAAAAAGGGTTTTGTTTTTACCATCACCCCTGCTTGAACTGTGCTGTGCAGGTGTTGCAATGATTTTTAAATCATCAAATTCTATTCCACTCCACCAACAAGCTCTATTATTTTTTTCTCACTCACCCCATAGCTTTTTAGATAATTTCCCACTTTTAAAGGAGTAATAAAAATTTTAGCCTTATCTTTTAAAGCTTTTACACTCTTAGCATCTAAATGATCAAAATGCGAATGCGTGATAATCACAGCAAAAATTTCATTAAAATCATTTACATTATAAACAGGAGCATTTTTAAAAGCCTTGTTGATAAAAAAATAGGCGAAGCATGAGTGTTAAAAATAGGATCAATCAAAATTTTATATTCTTTAAAACTTATAAAAAGCGAAGAATGGCCAAGCCAAGCAATATGCGGGGTGCTAAAATCACTCAAATCAGGCTTAAAAAAAGGCAATTTAAAAGAAGGAATGGCGTTTTTTGGGTAAAGATAATAATACCTCAAAATTTCTTTAAAAGACACTTTAGGAGTTATAAGACTTTGCTCGTTTTCATTAAGAAAAATTTCATACTTTCTACCCTGCACTTTTTTAGCTTTTGATCGTTGCGCATTAGAAATATCAAAGGTTTTAAATGATAAATTCAAATTTTTCCTTTTATGTTTATCAAGATTATATCTAAAAAGTTTTTAGGCTAATTTTATTTTATTGCTAAGTTTTTAGTTTGCTTACACTAAAATGACTTGGATGAAATTAAATTTTCTTTAGAAGATTTTACAAAAATTTCACCTACATTATTCAAACCATTTTAGCAAAAGAAATACAAGAAAATGAATTGTCTGATTTTAAACTAGAACTTCAAAAAGAATTGGTTAAAAAATCAATGAAAAATTAGGTAGCAAGCTAATAAAAGAATTATATTTTAAAGATTTTGTCATTTCCTAAAAATTTTTAAAAAATTTTCAAGCCTTTTAAAAAGGCTTGAATGAAGATTTTAGGATTACTCAACTTCAGCGTCGATTACATCGTCATCTTTTTTCTTTTTATCGTTCGCTGCATTTGGCTCATCTTTTTTATACATATTTTCAGCTAACTTATGAGAAACTTCACTTAAAGCTTTCATTTTGCTTTCAATCTCTTCTTTGCTTGCATTTTGATTTTTCAAGGTCTCGCGCAAATCATCAAGAGCCTTTTGGATATTTTCTTTATCAGCAGTGGCAACTTTTTCACCCAACTCACTTAAAGATTTTTCTACTTGATGAGCCAAGCTATCAGCTGCATTTCTAGCATCTACAGCTTCTTTGCGTTTTTTATCTTCTTCTTTGTGAAGTTCAGCATCTTTTACCATGTTGTTAATTTCTTCTTCGCTAAGTCCGCTTGAACCTGTGATTTTGATCTCTTGAGCCTTACCTGTTGCTTTATCTTTTGCACTAACAGTTAAAATACCATTTGCATCGATATCAAAAGTAACTTCGATTTGTGGCATACCGCGTGGTGCTGGTGGAATTCCTTCAAGATTAAAATTTCCTAAAGATTTATTATCACGACTAAATTCTCTTTCCCCTTGTAAAACATTGATAGTTACAGCACTTTGATTATCTTCAGCGGTTGAGAAAACTTGCTCTTTTTTAGTTGGAATAGTTGTACCTTTTTCGATAATCTTAGTCATTACCCCGCCTAGAGTTTCTATACCCAAAGAGAGCGGAGTAACATCAAGTAAAAGCACATCTTTTACATCACCTTTTATAACCGCACCTTGAATCGCCGCACCAATAGCCACAACTTCATCAGGATTTACAGACTTGTTAAGATCTTTATTAAAAGCTTTTTTCACTTCTTCTTGCACTAAAGGAACACGAGTAGAGCCCCCTACCATAACAATTTCTTTAATCTCATCTTTTTTAAGACCTGCGTCGCTTACTACTTCATTGATTTTAGTGATGGTTTCAGCTACTAAAGAATCAATCATACCTTCAAATTTAGCTCTAGTAAGTTTTTTAACCAAATGTTTTGGCCCACTTGCATCTGCTGTGATAAATGGTAAATTAATTTCAGTTTCATTAGCTGAACTTAATTCTTTTTTAGCGTTTTCTGCTGCTTCTTTCAAGCGTTGTAAAGCCATAACATCATTTTTAAGATCTATGCCTGTTTCATCTTTAAATTCATTAGCTAGAAAATCTATAAGTTTATTATCAAAATCATCACCCCCTAAGAAAGCATTACCACCTGTTGCTAAAACTTCTACTACATTATCGCCGGTTTCAAGCACGGTAACGTCAAAAGTTCCCCCACCTAGATCATAAACCACAATTTTTTCACTATCTTTTTTATCAAGTCCATAAGCTAGAGCTGCTGAAGTAGGCTCATTGATAATTCTTAATACATTAAGTCCTGCTATCGTTCCTGCTTCTTTTGTCGCTTTTCTTTGCGCATCGTTAAAATATGCAGGCACGGTAATAACTGCATCTACAACACTCTCGCCCAAGAAAGCTTCAGCATCTTCTTTTAGTTTCATTAAAACTTTTGCTGAAATTTCTTGCGGAGTATAAATTTTACCTGCGATCTCAATCGCACAAGCGCCATTTCTTTCAGTGATATGATAAGGAAGTCTGTTTTTAGCTTCTTTAGCCGCATCTTCATTGATCATCAAACCCATAATTCTTTTAATAGAATAAATAGTTTTTTCAGGGTTAGTCACCGCTTGGCGTTTTGCACTATCTCCTACTAAAACCTCGCCTTTATCTGTAAAAGCTACCACAGAAGGAGTTGTATTTTTACCTTCTTTATTTGGGATTACTTTACTCTCGCCGCGTTCATACACAGCAACACAAGAATTGGTTGTTCCTAAATCTATACCTATAACTTTACTCATTTTTTATCCTTTTTATTAAAATTTATTTTGCTACACTAACTTTAGTTGGGCGGATTACGCGATCGGCTATTTTATAGCCTTTTTGAAGCACGGTAACCACTTCACCACTTTGATGATTTTCACTATCTACATGAAACATTGCCTCATGTAAATTTGGATCGAACTCTTTTTCTTCTTTAATAAGAGCCACTCCATGCTTTTCAAGTTTTTTAAGAAACAAATCTAAAGTGTTTTGCACTCCTTCTTTGATTTTTAAGCTAATTTCATCATGACATTCGACATTGATAGCTGCTTCTAAAGCATCTAAAACATCAAGCAAATCCTTTGCAAAGCTTTCATTTGCATAAGCCATAGCACTTAGCTTTTCTTTTTCCATTCTTTTTTTAATATTTTCAAATTCAGCGTTTGCACGCATATATTTGTCTTTTAATTCATCATAGTCTTTTTGCAATTTGTTTTGCTCAACATCTTCGATATTTTGCAAATTCTCATCTTGCAAATGTTCAGAATTTTCTGCGTTTTCGTTTTCAAATTCTTGCTTTTGCTCGCTCACGCCGCCTCCTTTATGTATTGTAATATTTTTTTATAATCCGTATAAACACTACCTGCTAAGATAATATTTACATCTTCGCCCAAAAACTGCGCATCCACCTTAAGCCCCATAAAACCTTCTTTAAATAAAGGTTCAAATTCAAGACTTTCTTTAAAATAACGATGAACTCCGCAATCTAAGAGCTTAACAAATTCATCATTTTGATAAATTTGATAAGCTCTTTCTTCATTACTTCTATAGCAAATCAAATTTTGTCTTAAGCTAGCTATTTTTTCTACAAGATCCATAAAATGAACTCTCAAAGCTATTTTTTCTATACTAAAAAGATCTAATCCTATAAGACTTTGTAAAAATTTCCATGCTTCTTTTTCATATTTTAAAACGAGCTCTTCTTCTTTAAAATCAAGCACTATAAATTTAGCATTTAGATCAAGCACTTCTTTAAGTACTAAGCTTCTACCACCATAAACAAGACAATAAATTTCAAATTCTTTGCTCAACTCTTTTAAAAAATTCTCACTTTTGATATTGATATCTTGATCTTGTTCTTTTTTCCAAAAACTTTGCCAGTAATTTTGCATTGTCAAAATAGTAGGAATTCTACCACTACTTATATGAAGCTGAGTGATCAAACCCTCGTCGCTAAGCCTTTTAAGATAAACGCGTATAGTTGAAGCAGGGATGCAAAGATTTAAATTCAATTCATTTGAACCAATAGGAACATTATCTAAAAGATAAGTTTGGATGATAGAATCTAAAATCAAATCCTTTTTATCTCGGCTTTTCATAGCTCTTTCCTTAAATTTTTAGCACTCTATTTTTTGATTGCTAGAAGTATTATACAACATTGAGTGTTATTTTGTCAAGTATAAATATAAAAAAATATACTTAATTTTATTTAGTCTATATGACTAAACTTTTATTAGTTGATTTTTTATAAGAATACAACATATCAAAATAAAAATAACAATACGCTTTACAAGATAATTATAAAAACTAAGCCCAAATTTTAATTAAATCAGCTATTTTTCCATAACTTGTAGAATTTGTATCAAAATAAGTTTGCTTCATTTCGTTGACAATTTCACCAAGATTGTCATAATTAAGTTTAGTTGCATCTTCAGGTTTTAAACCTAGCATTCTTGCACTTCTTTGTTTAAATAAATCCACAAAACCTTCATAGAAAATTTTAAATTTATCCAGATTAAGAACAAGTTTTTTATTACCAGTTTCTTTATCTTCAACTTCATCAAAAATTTTATCAGATAATTGCATTTTAAGTAGAGATTTTTCATCTTCACTTAAATCATCATATTTTACACCTTTACCTAATTTATCTAAGATATCTTTAATTTCTATTGTATTAGTTTGATTAAATTTAGTTAAAGTTAACATACCTACGCTTTCAGTCCATCCAGAATTTGGAGCTTTGGTTTTTACTGCTTGCATGCCAGTTTCGCTAAAACTAAGCTCTCCATTAAAATCTCCATCTTTTCTTATCATTTTATCAAGCTCTAAACCTATAGTTCTACCAGCATAATCTATATCTTTAGTATCATCTGGACGCATTTCTCTAAAATCTTTTTCAAAACCAAATAGAGTATCCACGCTACCATTTAATTGTGTATAAGATTGCACAAAAAGTCCTAAATTTGTTTCCTGTGCTACAAAACCACTTTTCGTATCTTCAAGTTCATAATCTTCTAAATATCCATCATTATTTCTATCACTAGCCACATAAGCTCTAGTATATGCTATATCAGCATACCATCCAGCCACGAAATTTTCAGCTTTTCCACTTAATATATATGATCCATCAAGTCTTTTAGTCATATCTTCTTTGTCAAATTCAATCCCCATTTTATTGATGGCTGTTGAACTTAAAGCACTACGAACGAGTTTATTTGTAATAGGATCTCTAAAATATATAGTAGTCATACCTCTTTCAGCTTTTTTTACTTTATCACTTACCTTTTGATTGAAAACTTTTTCATCTTCTAATCTTTGAAGCATAGTTTGAGCTACATCTGTTTTTTGCTCTTGAAATGAAGAGGAATTTTCGTCTTTTTCATTAAGAATATTTGGTTTTAAATTCAACTTAAAAGATTTGTATACACTAGCTTGCTGAGAAGATTTAGATATGGGTTGAAAATGATTAAGAAATTTTATAAAATCCATTTTGATGCCTTCAAATTTTCGACATCTTTTCAAAAATATTGTTAATATATTTTACGTAATTTTAACTTAGAAAATTTTAAATTTTATCCTCTATTATTTTCCAAACCCCTAAAAACACCCTATTCTCTCTAAAAACCCTAACCAGCAACAAACTCTTTTTTAAACACTATTCTAAGTGTCATCTAAAACAACAATAAAAATAAACATAGGATTTATATATAAAGTAAGTAATGAAGACATTTAACAAGTCCGCAATGAGCTACTTTCCCCCTGCCAGTAAGGCGTAGTATCATCACCCACGATGTGCTTAGCTTCTTGGTTCGGGATGGAGCAAGGCGTTTCCACATCTGTATAATCACGGACATTGTTATTTAAATATTCTTTGAAAGATTGAATTTAAAAAATAAAGCTTAATCTTTTATTTCTTTACTTTTTTCTTTATTCTCTTTTCTTCTTTGCTTATCTCTTATCTTTGATAAGTTTTTATATAGAATACTTAAAAAACAATGTTAAGAGCAAGTTCTAATACAAACTCTACTTGAAAGATTTCTATGAAACTCTAAATATTATCTATATTCAAAGTCTTCTTAAAAACCTTAACAAGGAAGTGATGCTTTATTAAAGATAAGCCAAACGCTCTATTAGTACTGGTCAGCTAAAGGACTTTCATCCATTACACACCCAGCCTATCAAACTAGTAGTCTTCTAGAGAGCTTAGAGAAGATTCATCTTAGAGTTGGCTTCACGCTTAGATGCTTTCAGCGTTTATCCTTTCCAAACTTAGCTACGCTGCGATGCTCTTGGCAGAACAACAGCTACACCAGTGGTTTGTTCAACCCGGTCCTCTCGTACTAGGGTCAAATCTCTTCAATCTTCTTACGCCCACGGCAGATAGGGACCGAACTGTCTCACGACGTTCTGAACCCAGCTCGCGTACCGCTTTAAATGGCGAACAGCCATACCCTTGGGACCTGCTCCAGCCCCAGGATGCGATGAGCCGACATCGAGGTGCCAAACCTCCCCGTCGATGTGAGCTCTTGGGGGAGATCAGCCTGTTATCCCCGGGGTACCTTTTATCCTTTGAGCGATGGCCCTTCCACACAGAACCACCGGATCACTAAGACCGACTTTCGTCTCTGCTTGACTTGTATGTCTTGCAGTTAAGCTGGCTTATACCTTTATACTCTACGAACGATTTCCAACCGTTCTGAGCCAACCTTTGTAAGCCTCCGTTATTATTTGGGAGGCGACCGCCCCAGTCAAACTACCCACCAGACATTGTCCCACTTGAGGATAACTCAAGCTGGTTAGCTACCCAAATAAGAAAGAGTGGTATCTCAACAACGGCTCATATACAACTGGCGTCATATACTCAAAGCCTCCCACCTATCCTGCACATTCTTATCCAAGTAGCAGTGTCAAGCTGTAGTAAAGGTCCACGGGGTCTTTCCGTCTTGCCGCGGGTAGGAGGAATTTTCACCTCCACTACAATTTCACTGGATCCCTCTTTGAGACAGCTCCCATCTCGTTACGCCATTCATGCAGGTCGGTATTTAACCGACAAGGAATTTCGCTACCTTAGGACCGTTATAGTTACGGCCGCCGTTTACTCGGGCTTCGATCAAGAGCTTCGCTAATGCTAACCCCATCAATTAACCTTCGAGCACCGGGCAGGCGTCACACCCTATACATCCTCTTACGAGTTAGCAGAGTGCTGTGTTTTTGGTAAACAGTCGGGAGGGACTCTTTGTTGTAAGTTTCTTCGCTTTCGGAGTAAATCCTAGTACGAAGCTAACCACACCTTATACCGAAGATACGGTGCTATTTTGCAGAGTTCCTTAAAGAGAGTTCTTCCACGCGCCTTAGAATACTCATCCCACCCACCTGTGTCGGTTTACGGTACGGGCAACATTAGCTAAACTTAGAAACTTTTCTTGGCTCGACGGCATCAGGGGTTCTTCTATCCATCCGAAGACTTCAAAAAGCCTTTCAGTTCTCGGAGTGTTCTTATACGGATTTGCCTATATAAGCTCCTACGACCTTAGACTAGCACTTCCATCCGCTAGCCCCCTTAGCCCTAAGCGTCCTTCCATCGCACACTAATGTTGGTATTGGAATATTAACCAATTTGCCATCGTCTACCCCTTTCGGACTCGACTTAGGACCCGACTAACCCTACGATGACGAGCATCGCGTAGGAAACCTTGGGTTTACGGCGTTAATGATTCTCACATTAATTATCGCTACTCATGCCTGCATGCTCACTTCTATTCGCTCCAGCACTCCTTACCGGTATACCTTCGACGCAAATAGAACGCTCTCCTACCACTTGCACACAACTTAAACTACTTAAACTTTAAACCAAGAATATTTTTACTGATTTTACTAAGTTTTGTTTCTATCTTTACTCTATAAAAATCAGTAAAAATATAACTTAAAACATATAACTTAGTTTTTTATATTCTAAACTTAAATAATCTAAGTTGTGTGCAAGTCTACAGCTTCGGTACTTACTTTAGCCCCGTTATATTTTCCGCGCAAAATCACTAGACCAGTGAGCTATTACGCTTTCTTTAAAGGATGGCTGCTTCTAAGCCAACCTCCTGGTTGTTTAAGTAACTTCACATCGTTTTCCACTTAAGTAAGATTTAGGGACCTTAGCTGGTAGTCTGGGTTGTTTCCCTCTTGACGACGGATTTTATCACTCGCCGCCTGACTGCTGTGATTACATATAAGGTATTCGGAGTTTGATAGGGTTTGGTACATTGGTGTATGCCCTAGCCCATTCAGTGCTCTACCCCCTTATATTACGACACAACGCTATACCTAAATATATTTCGGAGAGAACCAGCTATCACGAAGTTTGATTGGCCTTTCACCCCTATCCACAAGTCATCCCGGGGCTTTTCAACGCCTATGGGTTCAGTCCTCCACTAGTTCTTACACTAGCTTCAACTTGCTCATGGATAGATCACTTCGTTTCGGGTCTGCAGCATCTGACTAAGCGCCCTATTCAGACTCGCTTTCGCTACGGCTTCGCGTTTGCTTAACCTTGCCAGACACCACAACTCGCAGGCTCATTATGCAAAAGGCAGTCCATCACACTGTATTGCTACATAGTGCTCTGAATGATTGTAAGCAAATGGTTTCAGGTTCTATTTCACTCTGATCACCTCAGTTCTTTTCACCTTTCCCTCACGGTACTTGTGCACTATCGATCTGGTATTAGTATTTAGGGTTGGATCGTGGTCGACCCGGATTCAGACAGGATTCCTCGTGTCCCGCCCTACTCAGGATACTGCTAGCTAAGCTTTGTTTTTCGCATACGGGACTATCACCCTCTATGGCTATACTTTCCAGAATGTTCTGCTAAACTCAGCTCTTGCACATTGCAGTCCTACAACCCCCAGTGCAAGCACTGGGTTTGCCCTCTTGCGCTTTCGCTCGCCGCTACTGACGCAATCTCTATTGATTTCTTTTCCTGAGGGTACTAAGATGTTTCAATTCCCCTCGTTCGCTCCTATATAGGTAATGTATATCTCTATACATTGGGTTGCCCCATTCGGAAATCTACGGATCAAAGCTTCTTGACAGCTCCCCGTAGCTTATCGCAGTCTAGTACGTCCTTCATCGCCTTTACCAGTCAAGGCATCCACCATTCGCTCTTAGTAGCTTACCTTTTGATGTTCTTTTAGCAGATGAGCAAAGCTCATCTTAAAGAACCAAAGCTAAAGGCCTACCCCGCCAACCTAAAAGATATTAGGCTTAAAACGAAATAAACTAAACATTCATTAAAAAATTAATGTAGATAAAGCTTCAATTCTTAATCACTAAAAAAACAATTTGCATAAAAGTTAGATATAACCTAACTTCTACCTTTTTTATTGATTCTAAAACGCATCACTTCCTTGTTAAAGTTTTTATGATAAGACTTCTTTATCTTAAGACGGAAAGCATTCAAACCTTAATATAGAAACTAAATGATTTAGTCTTAACTAAGCTGTGAGTTTGAAACTTGTCTTTAATTTATAAATCTTAAATCTAATATTCTCTTTATTTTAAAGATAAAGATAATTAAAAGATATAAGTTAAACCAAAGAAAAGATAAATAGGTTTTATCCTTTAACAAGTCCTGTAAAATTGTTTTTATTAAAACTTGCTTGTGACTCTTAACAATGATAATTAAAAAGAACATTTAGGTTTAAAACCTAAAGGAAGTATATATATTAATATAATCATTATAAATATAAATACATAATGTATATGCTACTTATATCTATTAAAGTATATTCTTTTATAGTTAAAGATAAAAAAATAAATCTAAGTATAGAGTTTATATTTTATATTTAATCTACTTTATATACTTGCTTTAGATTTTAAAGCTTTTTTATTCAAATCTTTTTTATGGTGGGCCTAACAAGACTTGAACTTGTGACCTCACCCTTATCAGGGGTGCACTCTAACCAGCTGAGCTATAGGCCCTTAATAAATGGTGGAGAATAGCGGGATCGAACCGCTGACCTCCTGCGTGCAAAGCAGGCGCTCTCCCAGCTGAGCTAATTCCCCATAAACAATTAGCTTTATCATCAATCTTTGAAATCTAAACAAGAATCAATTGAGTTTATATATTTGAAGTAATAGTGGTGAGACTTATTACTTTGTACTCTAGAAAGGAGGTGATCCAACCGCAGGTTCTCCTACGGTTACCTTGTTACGACTTCACCCCAGTCGCTGATTCCACTGTGGACGGTAACTAGTTTAGTATTCCGGCTTCGAGTGAAATCAACTCCCATGGTGTGACGGGCGGTGAGTACAAGACCCGGGAACGTATTCACCGTAGCATGGCTGATCTACGATTACTAGCGATTCCGGCTTCATGCTCTCGAGTTGCAGAGAACAATCCGAACTGGGACATATTTTATAGATTTGCTCCACCTCGCGGTATTGCGTCTCATTGTATATGCCATTGTAGCACGTGTGTCGCCCTGGGCATAAGGGCCATGATGACTTGACGTCGTCCACACCTTCCTCCTCCTTACGAAGGCAGTCTATTTAGAGTGCTCGGCCGAACCGTTAGCAACTAAATACGTGGGTTGCGCTCGTTGCGGGACTTAACCCAACATCTCACGACACGAGCTGACGACAGCCGTGCAGCACCTGTCTCTAAGTTCTAGCAAGCTAGCACCCTCATATCTCTATAAGGTTCTTAGGATATCAAGCCCAGGTAAGGTTCTTCGCGTATCTTCGAATTAAACCACATGCTCCACCGCTTGTGCGGGTCCCCGTCTATTCCTTTGAGTTTTAATCTTGCGACCGTACTCCCCAGGCGGTACACTTAATGCGTTAGCTGCATTACTGAGATGACTAGCATCCCAACAACTAGTGTACATCGTTTAGGGCGTGGACTACCAGGGTATCTAATCCTGTTTGCTCCCCACGCTTTCGCGCCTTAGCGTCAGTTGAGTTCCAGCAGATCGCCTTCGCAATGGGTATTCTTGGTGATATCTACGGATTTTACCCCTACACCACCAATTCCATCTGCCTCTCCCTCACTCTAGACTATCAGTTTCCCAAGCAGTTTAATGGTTAAGCCATTAGATTTCACAAGAGACTTGATAATCCGCCTACGCGCCCTTTACGCCCAGTGATTCCGAGTAACGCTTGCACCCTCCGTATTACCGCGGCTGCTGGCACGGAGTTAGCCGGTGCTTATTCCTTAGGTACCGTCAGAATTCTTCCCTAAGAAAAGGAGTTTACGCTCCGAAAAGTGTCATCCTCCACGCGGCGTTGCTGCGTCAGGGTTTCCCCCATTGCGCAATATTCCCTACTGCTGCCTCCCGTAGGAGTCTGGACCGTGTCTCAGTTCCAGTGTGACTGATCATCCTCTCAGACCAGTTAAGCGTCATAGCCTTGGTAAGCCATTACCTTACCAACTAGCTGATACTATATAGTCTCATCCTACACCGAAAAACTTTCCCTACTCAACTTGTGTTAAGCAGGAGTATAGAGTATTAGCAGTCGTTTCCAACTGTTGTCCTCTTGTGTAGGGCAGATTAACTATACCTTACTCACCCGTGCGCCACTAATCCACTTCTAGCAAGCTAGAAGCTTCATCGTTCGACTTGCATGTATTAGGCACGCCGCCAGCGTTCACTCTGAGCCAGGATCAAACTCTCCATAATAAACCTTCTTTAGCATCAAGGCAAAGCCTTGACTAAGAAGCAAGCTAAAGGCCTACCCCGCCAACCTAATATAGATAAACTACTTAGATTACATTAAAGAGATAAACCTTATTACTTTTATAGATAGTTTAATCTTTTTCTTCAAAGAAAAAGTTATAAAAGATTAAAAGAAAAGCTTTTAATCTTTTTAAATTAGATTGAATAGATTTTACATAATTGCTTATGCCTAAATCTTTCTGGCTCAATCGATCACTTATTTAGATTTCAAAGATTGACTAATAAGATTTGAATAACAATACTAAGTTAAAAGAACAAAACAAAAAATCATTTTTAAAAGAAAAGTTTTTAAATTAAAAACAAGATTTATAAAAAAGCTTTTTAGTTTTAAATTAAAAAATTAAGAAAGTTAAAAACTCAAATAATTTAAAAACTTAAAAAATCTAAAATAAAGTTAATTTATAAAATCTACTCAGTTAGTGAAACTTTATAATTTAAAAGATTTTAAGTCCTTTTTTCAAAAAAAGGAAATGAAAGTATAACCAATTAAACTTAAAAGGGGATTAAATAAAGGATTAAATAGTATAAATATTTGTGTAAGTATTTATATAAGTATTTG
>NZ_MJWZ01000080.1:0-45268 GCF_001762535.1 Campylobacter sp. BCW_6889
AAGTATAATCAATCACACTCTTATGTGCTATGCTTACTCCTTTAGGAATGCCTGTACTCCCACTGGTAAAAAGAACATAGAGTAAATTAGTATCTATGTGTTTTTCTTTTGCAGTTTTTATTAAACTTTCATCTATATTAAAACTTTCAAAGTCTTGTGTATAAAGCGTAGGCAAATCTAAGTTAAATTCTAAATCTTTTGAAGTGATAAAAAGTTTAGGTTTTAAAACTTCTATAACTTTTTCTACTCTTTCTTTAGGACTTTTTTCATCTAAAAGGGTATAAAAATTTCCACTTAATGCCACTCCAAAAAATGAAATTAAACAATCAATCCCTTTAGGTAAGATGATTAAAACAGGAGCTTGAGTAGGATTATCACTTCCTAAAGTTTTTAAAATTTCACTGGCTAGTTTTTTAGAAAAAAGATCAAAGTCTTTATAAGCGATTTCTTTTCTTTCCTTGGCAAAGGGTTCTATAAAAGCAGTTTTTTTGCTAAATTTGATTAAACTTTTTTCTAAAAAATCGTAGATATGAGTTGCCATGATTTGCCTTTTTAGTTTTTTGTAATATAATATCGATAAATTAATAAAAAAGGCCTTTATATGCTTATAAACCAAACCTTTGAAATCGATTCTTGTGATGATGTAGAATTAGGCATTAAAAGAACCAGTAAGCTTGAATATCGCATCAGTTATGATGATGAAAAAGATATCAAAGCTATAGTTTTTATCATAGGAGGTTATGGAGCTAATGCAAATATATATTTTTTAGATTCTTATAGAAATTATATTGCTAAAAATTTTGATGTAGTGACAATAAATGTTTTTTATCATTGTTTTTGCCAAAGGCGTTCAGATGTTGAGAAATATAGTGCTTTTACAATATTTACAATAGAAGATTTGTCAAATTTATCTCAGGCTTTATTGGAAATAGGTGTTAATATCAATGTCAATCTTGAGAATGCACAACAATGTTATGAATTACTTAATCAGAATATTACTACTTTAAAATTACAAGGAAAACTAGTACAAAATTATCAAGCGAAATTTACTTCAACTTTTATCCCACCTAATGGAGATTATCAAAATTTTGGCATTATGGCAGCTATTGATCATATTAATGCCTTAAAAGATTTAGCTAAACGCTTTCCAAAATTTGCAGATTTACCAAAAATTTATGGGGGGGGGTCTTATGGAGGATACTTATCTTTACTCATAGCAAAAATAGCTCCTTGGTATGTGGATGGCGTGATTGATAATTCAGGTTCGGCTTTGCCACCTTTGATTTATATTTTAGGAAGAGAAATGGATAGTGGTTGTGATTATGTATTTGATGATCCAAATACTCTAATAGAATGTTTTCTAAAAACCCATTGGACACGTAAAGAAAATTCACCTTATTTTTTTAATAATGAAAATTATTTTATTAGAACATTGTTAAATAAAGATCATTTGATTTTACAAAGTCAAAAAAATAAAAATATTATTTATGTGAGTTATCATAGTAAAGAAGATCCTCTAACTCCAGCAAATTTTAAAGAACAAACCATGCAAATATTAAAAATTTTAGGATATGATGTAAGCTTAAATTTGATAGATGAAAATAAAATTGATGGAAAATTTATTAAAAATTTAGACCATGGTTGTGGTATACCTGATAAAGCCTTATTTAGAAAAGAACTTCCTTTAATGCTTGAAAAACTACAAGGAAGAAAATCTTTAATACAAGAAAATTCCATCTCTTATCCTTGTGGAAATAAAGTATTTACTTTTAAAGATGTGGGAGATAAATTTGAATTAGAGATAAAAGATTAAAACCTTAAAGGTTTTAATCAAGCTTTGCTAAATCGATTAAATCACTCACTTTTTGACAATTTTTCAAATCTTCGGCTGTGATTTTTAAAGCAAAAAGATTTTTATAAAGAACCATTACAGATACAAAAGCCAAACTATCCCACTCATCTATATTATCAAGTAGCATATCTTCATTTAACTCTTCATCTCTATGCATGGCTTCTTTAAGCTCTTCTAAAAATTCAGTTTTTGTCATTATTTCTCCTTTGTGTAAATTAAAATATCTTTTGTGTATAAATCCTTGAAATTTAGCACCGCACTTCCCCAACTAAGCCCTGCGCCAAAAGCACTTAAGCTTGCTTTAAATTCTTTTGGAGTATCTAACTCGCAAAGTAGGGCAGGTAGTGAACAAGCGCTTAGATTAGCGTATTTTTCCATGATGAAATTAGGAACTTTATCATTATTAAGTTTTAACTCTTCTTTAATACAATCAACCAAATACGCATTAGATTGATGAAAAAGATGAAAAGCAATGTCTTTTTCTTCTACCTTGGAAAATTCTAAAATTTCTTTAAAGCTTTTAGGTTCGCATTCTAAAGCCATATTAAAAATATTTGCTCCGTCCATGTAAAGATTTTCTAATTGTCTAAACTCCTCAGTTTGCATGAGCGAATCATTGTTAAAAATATCTGCTTTAGGTATTCTCATCGCACCTTTTGGAATGATGAGTTTATCAAAATGTCTCCCATCACTTCCAAGTTCAAAAAAGGCTTCATTAAAATCCGTTTTTTCAATCAAAGTTGCGCTTACTCCATCGCCAAAAATAGGGGCTAAATTCATATTTTTAGGATGGATGAATTTGCTTAAAGTATCCCCACAAATGAGTAAAATTTTACCTAAGCCACTTTGTATTAAAGAATGAGCGACAAATAAGCCGTATAAATACCCTGCACAAGCTTGTCCTAAATCAAAAGCTATGGTTTTAGAGCTTAAATTTAAAAGTTGGTGTAAATAACAAGCCGTAGAAGGCATGAAAAAATCAGGACTTTGAGTTACTACGATGAGTGCATCAAGGCTATTTTTATCTATATTTAAACCTTGTAAAAGTGTATTGGCTGCGTGTTTTCCAAGATCGCTTACGCAAGTGTTTTCATCGCAAATATAACGCGTGTTTAAACCTATGACTTTTTTCATTCTTTTAAGGGTTTTAATATCATTTGAAAAAACGCTTTCTAACTCATCATCAATGCAAATTTTATGTTCAGGTACGCTTACGCAAATGCCTGAAATTTTGGCTTTATCAAATCTAGTTTTCATGGATTATAAGTCCTTTAAAATTTAAATTTTGAAATGAAACAAGGGCTGAGTTTTTTTCAATTTCTTTAGAAATTTGTTCTAAAAAGCTTAAAAATGGCATATTTCTTTCGCCTTTTTGATAATAAAGCCTTGCATTATTGTTTTTAAGATTGAAGAATTTTAAAGCTAGTTCAAAGGCTTTAAAAAACATTCGAGTTTCAAGTTTTCTACCTAAAGCTCTGCAAGAAATGCAAAGATCATTGATAAATAATTTTCCTTCTTTGCAAGAAAAAACAAAAATAGCGATAATCCCACTATCGCTTAATTTATCACTCATGCTCACACTTACAATGAGCTCTTTTTGCATGTGTTGTGCGACTTTTTCTTGATTTAAGCGTGTGTAATTAGCGATAAATTGATTAGTTTTGCCTAAAAGTTCGCTAATGCGAGGGATATTTTGCAGATCATTTTTGCTAAAATCTAAGCTGATTTCAAGATTTTGAAAATATTCTTCATCGCTTAAACTTTTAAGCTCGTCTCTTAAAGCATTGGCTGCTATATCTTTGGCACGAATTTGATCTTCTTTGGTATTTGAAAGTTTTAAAAGATTAGGAAAAAGCTTGATTTTATAAAGTATATTTTCATCGCATAAAAGTGTTTTAACACCTGTAAATTTGGTATTTTCAAGCTCGGCGATATTATCATCTATAAAAAGCATAGCATTAGTATTTATATTAAATTTTTTAGCAATTTTTAAGATATTTTCACCCTTTGGCTCCCAATTGATCATTCTAGCATCAAAATCATCCCATTGTAAGATGAAATCTTTCCTTGTTTCAAAAAGTTTTTTTGCGTCTTTTTCTTCATTTTTTGAAGCTAGGGCGAGCAAAAAGCCTTGTTTTTTAAAAGTTTTAATTTTTTCTTGTAAGGTTTTGTGCAAAGGACTTAAATTAAGATTATCTATACCCTCTTCACCTAAAATTCCTTGATACAAGGTATTATCAAGATCAAGTACAAGAGCTTTAAGAGCAGGTTTTATGAGTGCAGGGATGAGGCTAAGTCCTAAAATTTGTGCTAAAAAAATCAAGGCTTTATTATTAAGTTTAGAGCCTGTAAGTTCTTCTTTAGCTAAGTCTAAAATATCTTCTTCATCAAAATACTCTTTTATGAGTTTTTCCACATTAAAAATTTCGCAATTTAAAATTTTTTTATCTGTTTTAAATTCTCCTAAACTAAGGACTAAAATAGGGCTTTGTGAAATTTTTCTTAATGCTAAAAGTCTTTCTTCTAGAAAATTTTGCACATTATTTTTATAGCGGGTTAAATCCAGCCATAAAAGTTCCAAATTAGCTTCTTTAAAATTATCAAAACTTAAACTATCATCATAAGAGCTGAAATTAAACTCAGCTCTTAAATTAGCAAAATGTAAAAAAGGAGCGATGATACTTTGCACTCCTTCAAAAGCATGATTTCTATGGATATTAATAAGAAGATCTTGACTTTTACTAAATTCTAATTCTTTGGCAAATTTTATAAGCTCATTGCGTTTTAAATGAGGCGAGAAAAGATTCATTTTAGCTCCACAAGTTCGATTAAAAGCCTATTTGGCATCATGATAAAGCAAAGTTTAGCAAAATAGCTTGCTTGCATAATAGGAACAATACAAATGCCTTCTTGTTGTTCTAAAAGAATTAAATCTTGAGCGATATTTTTACTTTCATAGGCTAAATGATACATTTTGGTATTATTTTTCAAATAGCTATCTAGCGGGCCTTTATCGTTTAAATTTTGCAAAAGTTCAAATCTATACTGTGGAAATGCTTCATTGCAAGGAATGATAAATTCGCCTCTTACTCCTTGTTTTTCATCTATAAATTCTGCTTCTTTGTAAAAACCTAGTTTAAAAAAACATTCCCTTTCTTTTTCTAAATTTTTACAAGCCACACCTATATGATGAAGGGGTAAATTGAGTGTTTTATCAAGCATTTAAAACTACTGCCATAGTGATAGCATTTTTAAATTTCAATGCTTTTTCTAAACTATAATCATTTGCCATAAAATATTCATAAGTCTTAAGCTTTAAGTCCGATTTTTCTATCAAATCTTTAACTTCATCAGGATGGGAAAATAAATAAATATGATCAATAGCAGGAGCATTGATAGGAATAGTTGTAAAAATTTCTCCTCCATCACTAAGAAGCTCTTTGGATCTTTTAAGAAATTCAAGAGGTTTTTCTACGTGTTCTAGTACTTCTCCAATCACTATCAAATCAGCTTTTTTATCAAAATCATAAGTAAAAAAATCTTGACATAAAAAATCACATTTTGAGATCAATTCTCCTACTTGTTGCTTTACCATGTTTTGAGTAAGTTCGCAACTCGTTGGAGAGATATCAAGTCCATAAAAGGCGGAAAATTTACCACTTTTAACTGCTCTTGCAAAATATTCTCCATGACCAGGGCCTATTTCAAAATAAGTTGTTTTTGGAGTGAAATTTTGCAAATATTGTGAAAAATACTTTCTTACTTTAATATGAGCTATCCAAACAAAAGAAGAAAGAGCTAAGCCTATCATGTATTGTTTCATATAGCTTTCATTAAAATAAACCTTATCCTTAACTTCATCAAAACTAGAATAACGATAAGTCCCATTTTCTATGAAAAATTTTGTTTCTTCTAAAGTATCGTTAAGGATCAATAAATAACAATCGCATTGTTCTTCTATACTGATGCTATCTTGAATATAATAAGAAATTAATTTATCAAATTCTTCTTCGTCTTCTTGTGAAAATTCAATTTTTTTAAGATATTTAGAATGGATAGGATTTTTTTGAGCGATGGCTTGAAATAATTTTTCAATATTTTCTTTCATTTTTCAGCCTTTAGGGTTTGAATTTTTTCTAGCAAAGCGTTTTGGGATTTTAAGAGACTTAAATCTTCTTTGTTGAATTTGATTTCAAATTCTTCTTCTAAACTCATGATGATATCAATATGGGCTAAAGAAGTCCAGTTCTTGCAATTTTCCATGCTTAAATTTGTATTTTCATCTACTTTGATTTCAAGGATATTTTCTAAAATTTCATAAAATTGTTTTTCCATTGTATAGCACTTTCTTAAGAATGTTGAAAATTAATATATTGTATCATAAAATTTTTCATTAATTATAAAATATTTTATTTAGGTTTTAACATGGAAAAGATAATACGATTTATAAATTTCTTAGAGTTAAATAAAGATGATTTTATTTTATTTACAGGGAATTTAATGCAATTTTTGCAAAATATAGATGGAGATAATAGAAAAAAATTAAATTTTTTATTAGATTGTATGAAAGATAATGTAGATACATTAGCTATTCATACTTTTAATTGGGATTTTTGTAAAGGTTTGGCATATGATATTTTAAATTCTAAATCACAAACTGGAGCTTTAGGTAATATAGCTCTTAAAAGAGATGATTTTAGAAGAACAAAACACCCTATTTATTCTTTTGCGGTTACTGGAAAATTTCAAAAAGAACTTGTTGCACTTGAGAATAAAGGAGCTTTTGATAATAATTCTCCCTTTGCTTTTATGTATAAAAATAATACAAAAATGATTATTGTAAATTTGCCTTTACAAGATTCTTTTACCTTTGTGCATTATGTGGAAGAATGTTTAAAAGTGGATTATCGCTTTAACAAAAGTTTTGAGGCTTTATATACAGATGAAAAGGGATTTACGCAATTAAAAACTTATGATATGTTTGTTCGCAAAGATGGAGTTTTAACGGATGTTAATGGTTTGGAAGATCTTTTTATAAAAGAAAATGTGATGGAGCTTAAAAAATTTGAAAATCTTTGCATTAAGAAAATTGATTTATCTAGGGCATATGACATAATTGTTAAGGATATTAAAGATAATCATGCTAAAAATTTAATGAGTTATGCTTAAAAGTTTATATTCTAAGATTTTTACCAAAAGCTCTTTAAATTCATAAGCTTGCATATTTAAGATATTGGCTATATCGATGATATCATTCTCTCCATCGCAGTAAGCTAGAAAATTACAAGCCAAAGGAATGTCATTGGCAGTGCTAAGGGTATGATATAGTCCTCTTTTGCCAAGATTGGGTTCGCATACTATGGTGTTTTCATATACGGCGTTGATTTCTAGATTTAAAATCATTTCTTGCATACTTTGAAGTCCACCCATTAAACCTTTTTCAGAGATAAAATTGAGATCGTCTTTTGAGTTATGATATCCATCATAGTTACCGTATCTTGTGCGACATACCCCTACTATGCCAAGATTTACAAGTGGAGCATTGTATTGTCTTTCATCACTTCCACGATCTAGAAAACTAAAAGCTTTGAAATTTTCTTTATTTTTGAGTGTATGCAGGGCGACTTTATCGCTTAGAGTGTTTTCTTTAGGTGTATGTATGAGTGAGTAAGCATGATCATCGCCTAAGCAAGAAAGCACAAAGCCTGCTTTAACATGTTTTTTTAAATGCTCTAAATGTTTGCTAAGATAGACTATAGAGCCTATGGTTTCAGGGATGATGACAAAGCGGTAATTATATCTTCTTTCTTTTAAACTCAAAAGCCATTTTGCTAAGAAAATACTCACCACAGGGCCACTAAGCTCATTATTTGCCATGGAAGGGTGGCAGAGATAGGTTGAAATTAAAATTTCATCTTTTGAATTTTGCGTACTAGGTAGGATAAAATCAGCATAGTCCAAAACCCCATTTTCATCATGTTTTGCATCGATATAAACTTTGTATTTGCCTTTTTTAAGTTTTTTTCTTTCATTATGCGTGAGACAAAATCCCCAACGCCTTTTGTAATAACTCGTTACATAAGGAATAGCATCGGGCATTTCTTCTATGGAGTAAAGATGATCTTGAAGTTCTTCTAGTTCGATTTCTTTATCGATAGCTTCGCTATAGTTTAGAAGGTGTAGATTATGCTTTTTAAAATCACAAATTTTTTCTCCTTCTGGAGTGATGATATAGGCTTCTTTGGCGTTCCATTCATCAGGGACTATCCAGTCAAAAACTTTTGTACCACTTTTTATAGAGTGAAATTTGAGTATCCCCCCCCCGCCCAGAGTTTTATTTAAAATTTCTAAGCTATCTCTAAAACCTTGCCCTGTGATACTTCTAGGGATAGGAAAAAGTTCACAAGCTAGTTCATACATAGCCTTTCCAGTTTGGCTAAAATTTTGACTTCTAAAGTCTAGCTTATTCACAATATCCCTTTTTAACTTTTTCAAGAATGCTAAATAAAGTATCTTTTACAAATTTTGCATCTTTTAGATTCATTTCTTGATGACAAGGTATACTAAGCTCGGCTTTGTAAAAATTATCCGCATTTTGGAGTCTGATTTCTCCTAAGAGTTTTTTATAAAAACTAAACTCATAAGTTGGTTTATAATGTACCTGCACGCCAATTCCTGCATGAAGTAAGCTTTCAAAAAGTTCTTCTTTTTGACAATAAAATTCAGGAAAAAGCAAAATAGGATATAAATGTCTTGAGCTTTTTTTATAATCTTTGATTTTTATCGTAGAAAAATAAGGATTTTTTTCAAATTCTTTATCGTAAAAACTTGCGATTTCTTCTCTTTTTTCAAGATTGTGATCGAGTTTTTTAAGCTGATTTATCCCTAAAGCACAAGCAACATCACTTAAGCGGTAATTATAGCCAAGTTCTACCATATCGCTATCCCAAAGCCTTTTTTTAATGATACCATGGCTTCTTAAAAGCTTGATTTTAGTGATAAGTTCTTCATTATCACTCACCACAGCTCCACCTTCAAAAGTGGTAATAGGCTTAACAGGGTGAAAAGAAAAGATAGAAAGATCGGCTTTTTTTCCTACTTTTTCACTTTTATACAAAGCACCTAAAGCATGGCTTGCATCATCGATTAAAGGGATATTGTATTTTTTAGCAAGGTTTGAAATTTCATCCATTTCAACGCTATTGCCCGCAAAATCCACTACGCTAATAGCTCCTATATTTTCACTATTTTTTAAAAGTCTTGCTTCTAATTTTTTTTCATCGATATTACCATCGTTTTTAATGTCGATAAACTCTACCTTAGCTCCAGCCATTAATGCCGCATTAGCCGTAGCAGCGAAGGTTAAAGGGGTGGTTAAAACGATTTTTTCTTGGACACCTAGTGCTGTGTAGGCAAGATGAAGAGCTGAAGTAGCTGAGTTTAATACACAAGCGTGTTTTACGCCCACATATTCACAAAGGGCTTCTTCAAATTCATTTACTTTTTTACCCCCTGTTAAAATTTCATCTTTTAAAGCTTTTGTAAGCGTATCTATATCGCTTTGATCGATGTTTTGATGAGAATAAGTAAGCATTTTAAAAACCTTCGGTGTGATTGATGATTTCTAAAAGTTCTTTTTCGCTTGCCCATAAAGGATTATTATCCGAACTATAAGAAAAACCATCTTTTACCTTTTGTCCTTTTTCGCCTAGGGCATTAATGCTAAAGTCATTATCTTTATCTACGAATTTAATACTCGGGCTTATAGCATAGTAGTTTTCAAATTCATAGGTTAAATGACTATCATCGCTTGAAATCATGATTTCATGTAGTTTTTCTCCTGCTCTTATACCTATGATTTTATGACTTAAATGAGGAGCTAAAGCATGGGCTAGATCGGTGATTTTCATCGAAGGAATTTTAGGGATAAAGATTTCTCCTCCGTGCATTCTTTCAAAATTACTCAGTACAAATTTCACTCCATCTTCAAGGCTGATCCAAAAACGAGTCATCCTTGTATCGGTAATAGGAAGTTCTTTAGCTCCTTCGCTGATGAGTTTTTTAAAAAAAGGCACCACTGATCCTCTTGAACCTACAACATTGCCATATCTTGTAACACCAAAGCGTGTTTGTTTGTTACCTGCTATATTGTTTGCAGCGACAAAAAGCTTGTCGCTTGCAAGTTTGGTTGCACCGTATAAATTTACAGGATTGCAAGCCTTATCCGTACTAAGAGCGATACATTTTTTAACCCCATTTTCAAAACAAGCGTCGATAACATTTTGCGCACCGTGTATGTTTGTTTTTATACATTCCATAGGGTTATATTCAGCAATAGGCACATGCTTCATCGCAGCAGCATGTATAACAAAATCCACATCACGCATAGCAGTACTTAAGCGTTCTTTATCTCTTACATCTCCTATGAAATAACGCATACAAGGAGCGTTAAAAACGTTTGCCATTTCAAATTGTTTAAGCTCATCACGAGAATAAATGATGATTTTATTAGGTTTATAATTTTCTAGCAAAACCTTAGTATAGGTTTTTCCAAAAGAGCCTGTTCCGCCTGTGATTAAGATATTTTTTTTGTTAAACATTTTGCCTTCCTTTGCTTAAGTTTTTTTAAAATTAAAGCAACAAGTGTTCCTATTTTAAAATTCTTGGCAAGGTTATGCCAGTTTGGGCTTGATACTTGCCTTTTTTGTCTTTATAAGTGGTATCACATTTTTCATCGCCTTGTAAAAACAACACTTGTGCTATGCCTTCATTGGCATAAATTTTTGCAGGTAAAGGCGTAGTGTTTGAAATCTCTATAGTGATATGTCCTTCAAAACCTGGTTCAAAAGGAGTAACATTGACGATGATGCCACATCTTGCATAAGTGCTTTTGCCAAGACAAATAGCTAAAACATCATCAGGCATTTTAAAATACTCTATAGTTCTAGCTAGGGCAAAAGAATTTGCAGGAACTATACATACATCACCTTCAAAATCTACTACATTTTCTTCTACGAAATTTTTTGGATCTACTACGGTTGAATTAACATTGGTAAAAATTTTAAACTCACGCCCTACGCGTATATCGTAGCCATAACTTGAAAGTCCATAGCTTATTACACCTTTTCCTATATTTGCTTCGCAAAATGGCTCGATCATCTTGTATTCTAATGCCATTTTTCTTATCCAGTTATCTGCTTTTAAGCCCATTTTTAACCTTTTAATATTTGTAATTTTTTATAAGGATTATAACCTAAAAAATCTATATTTTTATGATTTTTTTCTTTTTTAAAGTTAAATTTTAAGTTTTTTTATATAATACAAGATTAAGTTCTTAAATTTTAGGAGAATTTTATGACAAAAGAAGAAATTAAAGAGTTAGTAAACCTTTTTGCTGAAGCAAATATTAGTAAAATTAAGATCAAAGAACAAGATGGTTTTGAAATAGAACTTGAAAGAGATATGTGTTGCGATGTTCCAGCTCCTGTTTGTCCTCCAGTTCCAGCTCCACAACCTATCAATGTAAGTGTTGTAAATGAAGCTCAACCTAGTCAAAATGCAAAATCAAACAAGCCAAGTATAAACAGCCCTATGGTGGGAACTTTCTATCAAGCTCCAAGCCCAGGTGCAGCACCTTTTGTAAAAGTAGGTAGCACGGTTAAAAAAGGCGATACTATAGCTATTATCGAAGCGATGAAAATCATGAATGAAATTGAAGCGGAATTTGATTGCAGGATCGCTGAAATTTTAGTTGCTGATGGTCAGCCTGTAGAATTTGGAATGCCTTTATTTGCGGTGGAGAAATTATAAAATGGAAATTAAAAGCATATTAATTGCTAATCGTGGAGAAATAGCATTACGCGCTTTAAGAACGATTAAAGAAATGGGTAAAAAAGCAATTTGTGTGTATTCTGAAGCAGATAAAGATGCTTTATATTTAAAATACGCTGATGCAAGCATTTGTATAGGAAAAGCAAGAAGTTCTGAAAGTTATTTAAATATCCCAGCTATTATCACAGCAGCTGAAATTGCTGAAGCAGATGCGATTTTTCCAGGATATGGATTTTTAAGTGAAAATCAAAATTTTGTTGAAATTTGTGCTAAACATAACATCAAATTTATAGGTCCTTCTGTAGAAGCTATGAATTTAATGAGTGATAAATCAAAAGCTAAACAAGTAATGCAAAGAGCAGGCGTGCCTGTAATCCCAGGAAGCGATGGGGCTTTAGCAGGAGCTGAAGCAGCTAAAAAACTTGCTAAAGAAATAGGCTATCCTGTGATTTTAAAAGCAGCTGCTGGCGGTGGCGGCCGTGGCATGCGTGTGGTGGAAAATGAAAAAGATCTTGAAAAAGCGTATTGGTCGGCTGAAAGCGAAGCTATGACAGCATTTGGTGATGGAACTATGTATATGGAAAAATACATACAAAATCCACGCCATATAGAAGTTCAGGTTATAGGAGATAGTTTTGGTAATGTGATTCATGTGGGCGAAAGAGATTGTTCTATGCAAAGACGCCATCAAAAACTTATCGAAGAATCTCCCGCGATTTTGCTTGATGAAAAAACACGCACTAGGCTTCATGAAACTGCTATTAAGGCAGCCAAAGCTATAGGATATGAAGGTGCGGGAACTTTTGAGTTTTTAGTTGATAAAAATTTAGACTTTTATTTTATAGAAATGAATACACGTTTGCAAGTTGAACACTGTGTAAGTGAAATGGTAAGTGGGATTGATATCATAGAACAAATGATTAAGGTGGCAGAAGGTTATGCCTTGCCATCTCAAGAAAGTATTAAATTAAATGGGCATTCTATAGAATGTAGAATCACGGCAGAAGATTCTAAAACTTTCTTGCCAAGTCCAGGCAAGATTACTAAATACATTCCACCCGCAGGACGCAATGTCAGAATGGAAAGTCATTGTTATCAAGACTATAGCGTGCCTCCTTATTATGATTCTATGATAGGTAAGCTTGTAGTTTGGGCAGAAGATCGCAATAAAGCTATTGCAAAAATGAAAGTAGCTTTAGATGAGTTACTTATAAGTGGGATAAAAACAACCAAAGATTTCCATCTTTCTATGATGGAAAATCCTGATTTTATTAATAATAATTACGATACAAATTATCTTGCAAGACATTAAAATTTCCCTATTAAAGGGAAATTTTAATTGTAATTTTTATCTTAAATATTCTATATTGATTTTAGAGCGGAGTTTATCAAAATAATCCTGTATGAAATTTTGTCTTTGTTCGCTTACATAAGCGTTTAAAACTTCATTTTTAACTTGCTCATATTCAGGAGTTTGTGCTCCATCTTTGCTTTTAACTTCATAAAGTTCATAGCCATTTTTTCCATTTAAAACAGGGGAAAAGCCTCCAACAGGAATTTGCGATAAAAGCCCTAAAAGTCTTGGATCAGCATTGCTTGTGTTTAAAGATGCATTTTGTGGTTTAAGGATTGTTTTTTTTGTATTTTTGATATTTTCTAAAGTTTGAGGATTGTTTGATAAATAAATATTTGCATTAATTTGTGTATAAAAAGTGAATTTATCTTTATTTTGTTCGAAAAATTTTTTTGCTCCATCATCACTAAAATCAGTTTTTGCCATACTTGCGATTTTTTCATAAAGCTTTCTTTTTTCTAAATCTTTTTTTAAATTTGCACGAAATTGTTCATAGCTTTGATTTTTGGATTTTAAATTTGCTTTGAAAGCATTTAAAGTAGTTTTGTTTTGAGCAAGCATTTTATTTATAGCATCATCAAGCTCTAGATCATTGACTACAATACCCAGTTGTTTCATTTGTGAAATTTCCATTTTTTCATTGATGAGTACGCCTAAAGCTTGATTTCTATCAATTTTAAGTACTTTCATAGTTTGATCTATATCATAAGTTGTAATAGGCTCTTTGTCTACAACTACAGCTATAGCATTAATGGTATTTGCACTAGCTAAACTTGCAAAAAATGCAAAACTTAATAAAATTTTTTTCATTTCAAACCTTTATTTAAGTATAAATATCGCATTATATCAATAAAAATTTAAGAAAAGGCAAAAAATGCACGAAAAACTTACAACGCGTTTTGCTCCAAGCCCAACAGGGTATTTGCACATAGGTGGACTTAGAACAGCTCTTTATAATTATTTATACGCTAGAAAAAATGGTGGAAATTTTTTACTTCGTATTGAAGATACGGATTTAAAAAGAAATTCCAAAGAAGCTACTAAAGCAATTATCGAAGCTTTTAAATGGTGCGGTTTAGAACATGATGGAGAAGTAACTTATCAATCAGAGCGTTTTGATCTTTATAAAGAATATGTCAAAAAGCTTTTAGATGAAGACAAGGCGTATTATTGTTATATGAGTAAAGAAGAATTAGAAGAATTACGCGCCAAGCAAGAAGCCGCCAAAGAGCGCCCAAGATATGATGGAAGATATAGAGAATTTAAAGGCACGCCACCTCAGGGTATAGAACCTGTTGTGCGTATTAAAGCACCTCAAAGCGGCGAGATTATTTTTGAAGATGGGATTAAAGGCGAGGTAAAATTTAAAGCAGAGGATATAATGGATGATTTTATCATTGCAAGAAGTGATGGAACTCCAACTTATAATTTTACTGTTGTTATTGATGATGCTTTAATGGGAGTAAGTGATGTGATTCGTGGGGATGATCATCTTTCAAATACTCCTAAACAAATTGTACTTTATGAAGCATTGGGTTTTAAAATTCCTAAATTTTTTCATGTGGCTATGATACATGGAGAAGATGGTAAAAAGCTTTCAAAAAGACATGGGGCAACTGATGTTATGGAATACAAAGAAATGGGAATTTTACCTCAAGCTTTGCTTAATTTTCTTGTGCGTTTAGGTTGGAGTCATGGTGATGATGAGGTATTTTCGCTAGAAGATTTGAAAAAACTTTTTGATCCTTATCATATTAATAAAAGCGCATCTTGTTATAATGCTAAAAAGCTTGAATGGCTTAATACTCATTATATTAAAACTTTACCTTTTGAAGAGATTAACCGTCAGCTTAAAGATCTTGGTTTTGATTTATCTGTTTATGAAAAGGCAGGATTTTTACTTGATTTATTAAGAGAGCGTGCAAAAACCTTGCATGATATTATCAATGGTGCAAAAAGCATAGTTAATACGCCGCAAAATTATGATGAAAATGCAGTGCAAAAATTTGTTAACGAAAATAATTTAGAATTGCTCCAAGCATTTGCTAATACACTTAAAGATCAAAAAACAGGTAAAGATTTTGAAGATTTTACAAATGATTTTTTAGAAAAAAAAGAAGCAAAGTTAAAAGATTTGGCTCAGCCTATACGCATAGCTTTAACAGGGAGTGCGGTAAGTCCTAGTATTTTTGAAGTATTAGAATTTTTAGGGGTTGATGAGTGTAAAAAAAGAATAGAAAATTTTTTAAAAGTTAGAGGAAAATAAAATGAATTTAAAAGAAGAAGCTTTAAAATACCATTTAGGTGGGAAAATTGATATTGTCCCAAGTAAGCCAATGGCTACAAGTCATGATCTATCTTTGGCGTATAGCCCAGGAGTTGCAGAACCTTGCCTTGAAATCGCTAAAGATAATGAGCTTGCTTATACTTATACAAATAAGGCTAATTTGGTAGCTATAGTTAGCGATGGTTCTGCTGTTTTAGGACTTGGAAACATAGGAGCACAGGCTTCAAAACCTGTTATGGAAGGTAAGGCTTGTTTGTTTAAAAAATTTGCAAATGTTAATGCTTATGATATAGAAATTGATGTTCATAGTGTGGAAGAGATTGTAAATTTTTGCAAAGCTTTGGCTCCGACTGTGGGTGGGATAAATTTAGAAGATATAGCTGCTCCAAAATGTTTTGAAATTGAAGCGGCTTTGCAAGATTTAGGAATTCCTGTAATGCATGATGATCAGCATGGAACGGCTATTATTTCAACTGCGGGACTTATGAATGCTATGGAGATAAGCGGTAAAAAATTTAAAGACATTAAGGTGGTTGTAAGTGGCGCAGGTGCCGCAGGTATAGCAAGTGCTAAGATGTATAGAAATTTAGGGGTCGAAAATATTATTTTAGTAGATAGCAAAGGTGTTGTTTCTAAGGATAGAAATGACTTAACTCCTCAAAAGCTTGAATTTGCTGTTGATTCTAAGGAAAAGACTTTAAAAGAAGTTTTAAAAGGAGCTGATGTTTTCCTAGGACTTAGTGCGCCAAAAATTCTTGATGATGAAATGGTTTTAAGTATGGCAAAAGATCCTGTAATTTTTGCTTTGGCAAATCCTATCCCTGAAGTGATGCCTGAAGATGTGGCTAGACTTAGAAAAGATGCGATTGTAGGAACAGGAAGGAGTGATTATCCAAATCAAATCAATAATGTTTTAGGTTTTCCTTTTATTTTCCGTGGGGCTTTAGATGTGCGTGCAAGTAAAATCACTGAAAATATGAAAGTAGCTGCTGCTAAAGCATTAGCAGATCTTGCAAAACTTCCTGTAAGTGATGCAGTTAAAAAGGCTTATAATTTAAGCGCTTTAGAATTTGGAAGAGAATATGTTATACCAAAACCTTTTGATGAAAGAGTAAAAGCTGCAGTAAGTACAGCTGTAGCAGCAGCTGCGGTAAAAGATGGTGTGGCTAAGGTGAAAAATTTTAACGAGAAAGCTTATTTTGAAAGCTTAAAATGAAAAATATTCATTGTATCAATCATCCATTGATCGAACATAAATTAGGAATTTTAAGGGCTAAAGAGACAAAGCCCTTTCAATTTCGCATGTTAATCGATGAAATTTCATCTTTTTTGCTTTTTGAAGCGAGTAAAGATTTTTCTTTAAAAGAAATTGAAATTTCAACACCTATACAAAAAACTACAGTAAAAAAACTTGATGAAAAAATTATGATTTGCCCTATTTTAAGAGCTGCATTAGGAATGCTTGAAAGTGTTTTTAAGATGATTCCTGATGCAAGTGTTGGATTTTTGGGATTTGTAAGAAATGAAGAAACTTTAAAGGCGGATTTTTATTTTCAAAAACTTCCCAAAGATGCAAAACAACGCACCGCTATTGTCATAGATCCTATGTTTGCTACAGGTGGAACTGCTATAGAGGCTTGTAATTTTTTAAAAAGCCAAGGAGTTAAAAAAATAAAATTTATATCCATACTTGCTACTCCACAAGGTTTGCAAAAATTTAGCCAAATGCATGATGATGTAGAAGTTTTTGTGGCTTGTATTGATGAAGGTTTAAATGAAAAAGGTTATATTATACCAGGACTTGGAGATGCAGGAGATAGAGTGTTTAACACTCTTTAAAAGAGATGATTTTTGGAAAAATTGATTATATTAATCTTTTGCCTTTACATATATATCTTAAGAAATATCCCTTACCTAATGGTTATAAAGCAAGCATGGAGTATAAAAAAGGAGTTCCAAGTAAGCTAAATAAAGATTTATTTTATAGAAGAATTGATGCAGCTATCATTTCAAGCATAGAAAGTGCTAGAAAAAAATATAAAAATTTAGATTTGGGTATCTGTGCTAATAAAAGAGTTTTAAGTGTTTTAGTAGAAAAAAATACATCAAATGCTAAAGATCCAAGTTCAGCAACTTCAAATGCTTTAGCTAAAGTATTAAAACAAGATGGAAAAGTAATTATAGGTGATAAGGCTTTAAAGCTTTATCTAAAAGATTCTTCTAAATATATCGATTTATGTGCAAAATGGCACGAAAAAACAGGGTTGCCTTTTGTTTTTGCTAGATTCTCTTGTGTGCAAAAAAAAGCTTTATATAAACAAATTTTGAAAAAATTTCCAAAAACAAAGATTAAAATTCCTTATTATATACTGCAAAATTATGCCAAAACAAGGGATTTGGATATAAAAGATGTTAGATATTATTTAGATGAAGTTATATATCATAAAATTTCTACTAAAGAAAAAACAGCCTTAAAGCGTTTTGTAAAGGCTTCCAAGGCTTTAAATCTTGATTAGTATTCGAATTCTCTAAGTTCTTTAACTGTTCCAAGAAGTATTACAACATCTCCACTATAAACTGTTGTGGTTTCTAAATCAGGCAATATTTCCCAGTCGCTATTTAATTTTTTATAAGAAATCACTTTCATATTTTGTGCTACATGTTTTAAAGAATTTCCTGCTAATTTTTCATCTATATTGATCTTAATAGCTCGTATAGTATTTGCTGAAAGATCAAAAACTTCATAATCGGCATCTTTGGTTAAAAATTCTTTTACTAGTCTTTTAGCGCTTTCTTTTTCAGGATAAATAACCTTTGTTGCACCTAACTTAGAAAGAATTTGACCATGGATATTAGAGGTTGCTTTAGCAATGATGTTTTTAACACCTATATCTTTAAGCGCCATAAGAGTAAGGATTGATTTTTCAACATTTTCTCCTATGCTAACAATAACAACTTCAACATCATGAAAGCCCGCTTCTTTTAGAGCTGAAATATTTGTAGAATCTAAAATATAAGCATAGCTTGGAGGATTTTGTATACTTTTTAAAGTTTCCTCATCTTTATCCGCAACGATAACAGTATGACCTCCAGCAATGAGTTCATCTGCTACAACTGAGCCAAATTTTCCAAGTCCTATAATTCCATAATTAAGATTTTTCACGATTTTACCTTTATAAATTAACCTTTCCTTCAGGGAATTTTAAATGAATAGCTTTGTCTTGTTTGAATACCGAGAGTAAAAAAGCAAAAACACCTATCCTGCCACTTAGCATCATAATGATGATAATCACCTTGCTAGGATCACTAAACAAAGCACATAAAGATAAAGTTCCACCATTTCCTACTGAAATTCCTACGGTTGCAAAAGCTGAAGAAGTTTCAAAAAGCAAGGCTATAAAATCAAAATTTGACTCTAGCAAGGAAAGCAAAATAACAGCTATTACTATATAAACAGCTGAACCTACAGCTATAATAAAAGCTTTAGATATAGTTTCTCTTGGAATTTCATGTCCAAAAATTCTAACTCTTCCATCTCGGATACTCCAATAAGCATAGAGTAATAAAACCATTACAGTTGTTACTTTCATACCCCCAGCTGTTCCTCCTGGTGCACCACCAATAACCATAAACAATGATCCAAAAAATAAGCTCGCATCATGCAAATGTCCCATATCTAAGGTGTTAAATCCTGCTGTGCGGTAATTAATAGCGATAAAATATGAGCTTAAAATTTTATCAAAAAATGAAAAATGTCCTATAGTCTGAGGATTTGAGTATTCAAAAGCAAAAATAATAAGCGTTGAAGAGAAAATAAGAAAAATACTTGCAACAACAACCATTTTTGTATGTAGGCTTAAATTTTGCAATTTTTTTCTTTGAAAAAAGTATAATTCAACCAAAACAAAATATCCAAGCCCTCCAATAATAATCAAAGAAGTGATAATAAGATTAATTGCTATATCATGTTTGTAAGCTATAAGTCCATGTTCAAATGTGGTAAACCCAGAATTATTAAAAGCGCTAATAGAATGAAAAATTCCAAACCATAAAGCTTTCTTAAAATTCATTTCAAGGGCAAAACGCATGGTAAGAAGTATAGCACCTATTAATTCTATAGTAAAAATGAACAGTAAAACCTTTTTAAAAAATTTAAATAAACCATCCATTGATGGATAAAATAAAGACTCTTTTAGTAAATTTCTTGCACTAAATCCCACTTTTTTGCGTATGAGTATATAAACAAACAAACCTATACCCATATATCCCAAGCCTCCAATTTGCACCAAAGCCAAGATAATAATTTGTCCTGCTAAGGTAAAATCAACCGCAGTGTTCTTAACTGCTAATCCTGTCATACTAACAGCAGATGTGCTTGTGAAAAAGGCATCTAAAAAATCAATAGCAGTTGTATGTGCCCAGCTTGAATGTAGCAATAAAGCCCCAAACAATGCAATAATAATATAACCAGCTAGTAAAATTTTAAAAGTTCGTCTATCTAGTCCAAATTGTTTCAAAAAATTTCCATTTGATAATGATCTAAAGCGGGTATTCTATCTTATTAAAACTTTAAGGGAAATAAAATTTTATTTTTGTATTTAAACTTAAATTAAAGAAAAAAAGATACAATTACATTTTTACTTTAATCAAACTAAGTGGTTGGATAGCTCAGTCGGTAGAGCAGCAGACTGAAAATCTGCGTGTCGGCAGTTCGATTCTGCCTCTAACCACCACTTTATCTTTCAAAAAATCACATCACATATTTTTTTACACAAGACCGAAATATTTAAAGGACTAAAAATTATTATTTTAAAGAGAGAGTCTATAACTTATAATAGAATGGTGGATTTAGCAGAATATTAAAAAAAGTATCTAAATACCTATAAAATAGATATTTTATATTTTATAGTAACCCATTAAATAACCCAGTTTTCTAATATGATTTTTTAATATTAAAATCCGATTAAAATGCCTATAAACATATTTATTAAAATCCGATTAAAAATGATATGTGCTTTTATTAAAATCCGATTAAAAACAATACGATAATCTTTGCCAGTGCTTTTTAATATAATAGTGTTTGTATAAAAATATAAAAAATGGTTTTTGTTTTTTTTGCTTTCTTAGTAAAGAGCAATAAGTATTCCATAATTGCTAATTTAATCTTTGATTAATAGTTTTATTATTTTTTATATATTATAATTTTTAAATAAAAATATCATTCCTTAAAGCTTCGTTTGTTAATTACTTAAAGACTTCTTATGTTTAATAAAAAAGATATTATTGTTAATGCAGTTCCCGTTAAGCTTTTTGCAAGTAATTTAGGTTTGTATGATAATTTTTATAGAAATGTAAATGAGCTTAAAAGTGGTTTTAAAATCAAACAAGTAGGAAATAATTTTTTTGTTTTGCTTCCTGATTGGTTTATAAAATTGCTAGAGATAGGATATGATTGTTATGTGATTAAGCCTTATGATGATTTTAAATATGAATTTAAAGTTGAACTTTCTAAAAAAACTGAAATAGGATTTTACAAAAAATGACAATTTATAAACTTTGCAAGTGTGGTAAGAAAATACAAACTCATTTAAGAACTTGTGAAGAATGTGATAAAACTTTTAAGAAAATAGCAAACAAAAGATATGATTGTTTTAAAAGGGATAAGCAAAGTTCAGATTTTTATAATAGCGTAGCTTGGAGAAAATTAAGAAATGCTTTTATAAATAAAAATCCATTTTGTATAAGGTGTGGAAAGTTTGCAAAAATTGTAGATCACATTATACCTATTAAGCAAGGTGGCAAGAAATTAAGTGAAGAAAATTTGCAAAGTTTATGCTTGGCTTGCCATAATGAAAAGACTAAAAACGAGCTTAAGGGGTAGGGTATGTAATCTCTATGAAAGCCAATCCTATACACCGAAGCGGTAGACACGAAAAAATGCGAGCCAGTTTTTTACATAATGTTATACTTAACCTACTAACTAACCAACCAAAACACAAGCAAAGCAAGGTAAAATCTTTATTTGAAATTTTTATTTTTATCAAAAGCGTTCTAAAAAAGCCAAATTTTGCTTTAAATTAACTAACACGCATTTTAACGCCTTAAAATATCATTAAAATACAAATAAAAAAAGGCGTTTAATGCAAAAAGAATTTTTAAACATTGATGAGGTTTTGCAAATTTTAAACATTAATTCTAAAATCTATTTGAGTAGATATTTAAAGAAAAATGGTATAAAAGTATTAAAAGGAAAAGCTAAACCCTATCCAAAAGATGAAATTTTAAGACTTGCTAAAAAAAGACAAGATGAAAATCATTACAATTCTAAACAAAACGAAGTTATTTTGTATATTGATGAAAATTCGATAAAAGAAAAGCCAAAGGCAAATAAAACAGAACAAATACAAACGCAAGATGATTTTAAGCCTTTAAATTTAGAAACCATAGAGCAAGAACTCACACAAAAAACTATCAAAGATTTAGAAAATTTAGGCATTTATGATCCTTTAGAAAATGATATTATTAAAACTTATGTTAAAAATCTCATTTTTTTAGAATGCACAAGCAAGGAAATGGAGAAAAAAGGTTTTACAACAAGCACAGATAAAGGAACGCCTATTGTAACGCCTGAACTTATAGCTTTTAATTCTTTGACTAAAAATGTTATAGGCTTAGCAAAAGTTTTAGGCATAGGCTCTCCAAATCGTGCAAGGCTAAATTTAAAAGATAAAAAAGAAAAATCAGCTTTTGATGTGCTTTTAGAAGATGAAAGTTAAATTATGGATAAATTAAGAGCAAGAGAAGATATATTAAATTACGCTTTAGCTTATATTAAACAAAAAAACAAAGAATTTGAAAACTCGCCCTTTTATATTGATGAGAAAATAGCTAAAAAAGCGGTTTTATTTATTTCTCTTTTAAAGCACACCGATGGCGAATTAGCCGGTAAGCCCTTTCAGCTTTTAAATTTTCAAATCGAGTTTATCATCGATATCATCGCCACTTATTCTAAGGAAAAAAACGCCAGAAGATACTCTTACGCTTTGCTTTTTATCCCAAGAAAAAATGGTAAAACCGAGTTAATCGGAGCTATTTTGCTTTATTTTTTATTTATTGATAAAGAAAAGGGTAAAAAAATATATTGTGCCGCAAATGAAACCGAACAAGCAAAATTAGTTTTTAATGCTGCTTCATCTATGGTAAGCCAAGAAGAAGAATTAAATAAAATGTGCTATCAATATAAAACCTATAGAGAAATACGCAAAAAAAACGCTAAATTTGAAGATTTTATAAAGGTTCTAACAGCTACAAGCGAGACAAAAGACGGCTTAAGACCTTATGTTTTTATTTACGATGAGCTTCACGCTGCTAAAAATGGGGATTTATATAAGGTTTTAGAAGAAGGAACGGCAAGTCGTGTAAATTCTTTATGTATAGTCATTTCAACAGCAGGATATAATCATTTTGGAGAGATGAAAAAGCAATATGATTATTGCAAACAAGTTAAAAATGGCATTATAAACGACCCATCGACTTATGCAAAGATTTATGAGCCTGATGCTGATGATGATTGGAACGATGAAAAAACTTGGATCAAAGTTAATCCTGCTTTGGGTTATGGCGTAAAGCTTGAAAAATTAAGAGAATATTATCAAAAAGCTTTAGCAAACGCAAATGATGAGGTGAGTTTTAAAACAAAACATTTAAATATATGGACTTCAAATGCTACTTCTTTTATAAAAGATGATGATTTTTTAAAATGCAGTTTTAAAGAACTTGATTTAAAAGGCGATGTTTATGTTGGACTTGATCTATCTGCTACTACTGATTTAACTGCTTTAGCTTTAATTTGCGAAGTGGATAAAATCTTACATGTGGATTTTAAATTTTATGCACCAGAACTTAGTGCAAGAGAGAGAAGTAAAAGAGATAAAGTGCCTTATTTAGAATGGGCAAAACTTGGCTTTTTAACTCTAACGCCAGGTAATAGTGTTGATTATGACTATTTAATTAACGATATCTTAGCTCTAAATAAAAAATTAAATATCAAAATGATAGGTTATGATCCATGGAATAGTTTAGAAGTAGCCAAAAAGTTAAGCGATGAAAATATAGAGTGCGTTCAGATTAGACAAGGTTTTGCAAGTATTAGCGAACCTTTAAAAGAATACCAAATCAGAGTTTTAAAACAAACTTTAAATCATAATAACAATCCTATTTTTAGATGGTGTAATTCAAATTTAGTTATTGATCAAGATGCAAGAGAAAACATAAAGCCTGATAAGAAAAAATCAAGTGAAAGGATAGATGCAATTTCGGCTTTAGTCACTGCAATCGCCACTAAAAACAGCATAGAAAAACCAAAAATCAATGTTTATGAAAAAAGAGGTATAAGGTTTTTATAGCTTAATAAATTTAGAAGTAAAAATGAGTAAAATTATATTTTTCAAGGAGTTTTTTTGATAAATTGTAATGATAAATTTGATAAATGGAATAATGAAAAGAAAAAACTACAAATAAAAGAAAATAAAATAATAAGCATAGGTAAGATTTATTGGGTTAGCATAGGACAAAATATAGGCAGTGAAGTTTATGGAAAACATAATGACTTCAAAAGACCGGTTTTAGTTTTAAACAAAATATACATTGAGGATTATGTTAATCTTTTTGTTGGCGTTCCATTAACAAGCAAAATAGAAAATAAAACAGGTTTTCTTTATCATCACTTCACAGATAGTAAAAACAGAAAGCAAGTAGCTCTATTATCACAAGTAAGAACCTTTGATACTAAAAGAATAATAAGTTATTATAATGGAAAAATCAAAAAAGAAGATTTAGAAACAATTAGAGAAAAAATAACAAAGAAAATAATATCCCCGCACAGGGCGGGGTAACTCGTAAATGAGCCAACTCTCCTTATCAGAAGAAGTCTAAAACCTACTTTTAAAGTTTTACAATTCTTATGATCACTGAGAAATTATATCATTTTTTTTATAAAACGCACTTTAACGCCTCAAACTTTTTTTAAAATAAGTAAAAAATAAAGGTTTTGCATGTTCAATAAAATAAGATCATTATTTACAAAAAAAGCACGAAATAATGAATTTGTTAATAGCTTAGAAATTTTATTAGAAGATAAAATAAAAGCTGAGGAGCTTTCAGCAGTAATTGCCGCAATCTCAAATATTAGCGAGACCATAGCATCTTTGCCATTAAATTTATATCAAAGAACAACTGATGGATCAAAACTAGCCTCTAATCACCCCTTATATGAACTCATCAAAATCGCACCAAATGAAACAATGACACCTTTTACACTCTTTGAGGCTTTTATGGTACAAATGCTAATTTATGGCAATGGTTTTTTATATCCTGTTAAAAAAAGAAACGGGGTGATTAATTCTATAGAACTCATAGAAAATAAAGACATTAATATCTTTAAAATGAATGGAAAGTATTTTTATCAAGCTTACTCAAAAAATGGCAGTATTGTTTTAAATTATGATGAGGTTTTAAATGTGCCTTATCATACTAAAGATGGAGTAAAAGGTATCGCACCGCTTAGAAAAAGCAAAAATACCACAGAACTTGCAACAGCTATAGAACAGCACGGACTTAGCTTTTTTAAAAATGGAAGTTTTACAAGTGGCGTTATATCTGTGCCAAATGAATTAAGCGAAGAGGCATATTCGAGATTAAAACAATCCTTTAAAGAAAATTATAGCCAAAAAAAAGCTTATAATATTTCTATTTTAGAGGGTGGAGCAAGTTATGCACAAACTACAAGTGCGAATAAAAATAGCCAGTTTTTAGAAAGCAAACAATTTCAAGTGATAGAAATCGCAAGACTTTTTAATATCCCACCGCACAAACTTGGAGATTTAAGTCGTGCGACTTTTTCAAATATTGAACAACAAGAGACAAATTATATGGTGCAAACCATAACACCTCTAACAACTAAAATCGAACAAGCCCTAAATCGCTTTTTATTAAACCAAAATGAAAGAAAAGAATTTTATTTTAAATTCAATATCAACGCTATTTTAAGAGCTGATAGTTCTTCAAGGTGGGAAAGCTATGTAAAAGCTTTAAGTAATGGCGTGATGAGTATAAACGAAGTAAGAGCCTTGGAAGAAATGAACCCAATTGATAATGGAAACGATCATTTAATACCGCTTAATCTCGCCAAAATAGATGAAAAAGACACACAAAAAGGCAATCAATGATAGAAGTAAAAGGCTTGAACGAATTAATGAAAGATTTGCAAAGCATAAGTAAAAAAGCTTTGCCAAATGCGGCTAAAAAAGGAGCTTTAGAAGTAGCAAAAGAAATCACAAATGATTATAAAAAGAATATTCCTAAACAAAGCGGACTTTTAAAGCAAAGTGTTAAGGCAGTTTCTAGTTATACTTTAGAAAAAGGTGTTTATCGTGCTGCTTCGGTTGTTTTTAGAATGAAAAAAGTAGGTATAAAAAGATTTGAAAAATTAAAAAATGCTAAAAAATGGACACAAGCAAAGAAAAATGAGAGAAAACAAAGAATGGATTATTTTGCGAGTGCGTATTATGCTCATTTTATAGAGTATGGATTTTTTCATAAAGGCGGAGTGAAAAAAAGTGCAAAAGGAAAACCAAATATAAGCGGAAAAAACACTTTTGTAAAAGGCACTTATACCATGCAAAAAGCAAAAGAGAAAATAGACCCAAAAATGCAAAGCTTGGTTACAACAAAACTAAATGCTGAGTTAGACAAATTAGGATTTTAAATGAAGGAATTTTTAAGCGATTTTTTAATGGGACTAAGCAAGGAATTAAATATAGAAATTTACCCACTTTCAAGGCAAAAAACAAAGCTAGAAAAAGCATTTTTAATTTATGAAATCACAAGCGAAGAATTAAATTTAAGTATAGATGATAAAATCTTAAGCAAAGAATTAGAAATTAATTTGAGCCTTTATACTCCAAAATACAAAGATTTAAGAGAGTTAAAAAGCAAAATTGAAAGTTTTATTTTAAAATTTTATAAAAAACCTATTGAAATTTTAATACATGGAGAAGATAAAGATGAAGAGAGTGGATTTTTTACGAGTGAGATTTTTATCACTTATCGTTTATAAATTTCTTTTCTATGTCCTACTTCAAGACAAAGAATAGTTAATTTTTCATCATTATTTAAACAGATTAAGCGATAATCATTTATCCTATAACGCCACAAGCCTTTTAAATTTCCTTTTAATGCTTTGCCTTTTTGATTTGGACTTTCTAGGCTTTGTATTTCTTCTTTCCATTTTTTGATTTGTTTTTGAACTTCTTTATCTAGTTTTTTAATTTGCTTTACTGCTTTTTGGCTAAAATCAATTTGTATCATAAACCAAGCTCTTTAAAAAGCTCATCAGCACTAATGCTTTTTTTACCGCTTGCTAAATATTCTTTATAAGCAACTTCTCCTATTTTTGCATCTTCTAAGTCTTCTAAAAATTCCATAATTAAAGCTTGAATAATTTCTTCTTTGCTTGTATTTCTTTCTTTGGCTATGTTTAAAAAAGCTTGTTCTTTTTCGCTTGATAATTCTATATTTAGACTAAGCATTAAAATTCCTTTTTTTGAAAATTATAACAAAAAATTAGAAAATAAAATACAAAAATATAGTTTTATGAAAAATATCTCTTAATACGCATTTTAACGCCTTAAACTTTTTATAAAATCTCCTTACATTACTTATATAAGGAGAAAAAATGTCAAAAGACAAAATAATCACAGATGCCCCTGATGTGCAAGGGCTTAGAGTTTTAGTTTTATCTCGTGCTATGGAAAGTTTAGGAAAAGAAGCTATTCAAGCAGGATTTTTAACAAGTATTTCAGGTCTTAAAGGTGGAACTAGAGAAAGTCAAAAACTAAGCCCAATCAACGATAGAGATTATGAAGAAATCAACGCAGTAGGCAAAAAAACTTCAGCTACTGTAAATATGAATTTACTTTATAAGTTTGTTAAAGATGGTAATTTAGAAAGCTATGAGGGGGTAAATTATCTAGAAAAAGCTTTTGAAGAAAATGAAGAAGTTTTTATCATCGTAGAGATTAATGATGAGAGAAAAACCACGCTTAAAATCAAAATGAAATTAACAGGCTTTGAACTTCAAAGCGAAGCAAATAATAAATTCAGTGCAAATATCACAGCAGAAAAAATCGGCGAAGCTAAAGACATCACACCTTTTAGATTTGAAGAAAGTCAAAATATAGAACACACTACAAAAGCTTTAAATGTGGGCGATGTGATGAGTGATAAAAAAGGTAAAATTATTTATTTTTACCCAAAAGAAAGCACACTTGAAAAACCAGAATTAAACGATGAAAGAATGGTTTATGTTTTTGATGAGGTGCGAGGTGTTGTACCAAATCCTAGCACACAAACTTTTAATGAAAACAATGAATTTATAACCACAAAAGAAGCTGATAAAGTTTGGGAAAAAGAAAATGATGAAAATATTATCCATGAAAGCAAAACCGAACCAGAACAAGGGCAGACTTATGAGGAATTAAAAGGAAAAACATTATATTTTTATCCAAACGCCTTAACACTTCTTTATCCTGCAAATGAAGATATTCGCAAAAAATACACCATAGATCAAAGCTCAGGCATAGCGAGTGAAGCCACAATGCAAACTTTTTTAAATGGAAAATTTAGTGATGCTTTAAGAAAAGGAGGTAAAAAATGAAATTCAATGACTTTTTAAAACAACATTCTTTAAGAGAAAAAGAAATTTTAATCGAAGGTATTGATGAAAAATTCACAATTCGCCAACTTTCTATGCTCGAACAATTAGAGATTATGGAAAAAAATGGCATAGAAATACAAGAAAATAAAGATGATAAAATCAGCATCGATTTTATTAAGAAGAATTCAAATTTTAGAAAAGAAATCATCTTAAAGTGTTTAGTAGCTCCAAAAATCGATGAAAAAACCTTTGATAATCTCAATCAAGAGGGTTTAAACATTATCGCAAAAGTCGCAGACGAAATTTTAAAATTCACAAATGAAGTCCCAAAGCAAGAGAGCAAGGGCGATTAATTTATCGCCTTGCCCTTGCATTAGGAAAAACCATAGGCGAGTTAGAACAAAGTATAACACAAAGTGAGTTTAACGAGTGGATGTATTTCTTAAGCACCGAGCCTTTAGCAAGTGATAGAAACGAAATGCAAATGAGTATTTTACTTAATATGTTAGCTTCTTTTATGGGTGTAAAATCGACTAATGAAGACTTTTTATTATGCTCTCATTTAAAACATACTAAGCAAAATACTAACGAAAATCAAAAAATCGATATTAAAAAATTACAAGATGACTTTTTAAGTCTTTTAGGATAGATGATGATTTATTTCTATATTGAATTCTTTTTCGTTTGGATAATTTTGCAAAATTTGCTTAAATTCTTTTGTATAATCATCGCCAAAAGCATTATTTTTGATAGCAAATTCCAAAGCAAAAGCACTCATAAGCACACTTTTACCTTGCTTTGTTTTTATGAAATTTTCATGAGCTTCTTTAAAGGCGATAAGCTCTTTTTCGCAACTTTTATAATCATTAAGAAATTTTTCATTTTTAAATATTTTTTGGCTTTTACTCCACATCAGAAAAAAGACAAAACAAATAAAAACAAAAGCAAAAAAATTAAGCTCTATATATGGAAAAAACATAATTTAAAAACTCCATTTTTTATCTTAAATTCTACTCAAAAAAACTAAAAGGAACATAAATGGCTAAAAATGTTAAAATCGGCGTTAGCGTAGATACAAATAGCGGTGTGGCGAGTATTGGAGGTTTAAATAAAAGTTTTAATCAATTAGGAAATGTTACACAAGCGACAAATAAATACATAAAAGATATAGAAAAGAGCTTTTTAGGACTTTCAAAAAGCGTAATTGACATGAACGCCCATTTAACACAAGCTTATCAGGGTTATAAAACTTTAGCACTTGATGTTTATAATTTTTCAAATTCTTTCATAGAATTAAACGCACAATATGAAAAAACAAAGAAAAATATTGCTTCTTTAATCGCGGTAAATTCATCAAATATAAACTCTATGGGTAAAAGTTTAAAAATACAAGAAAAATATCAATTATCTTTAAAACAAAGCGAAAAAACTTTAAAACAATTTAGTATTTTATCACAAAAATCAGGCTATGCAGTTTCCGATCTTGCTGATATTTTTCAAAGTTTTTATTCGGGCGTTTCTAAAAATATGAATTTTGATGAAAGTATAAAAAGCTTTGAAAATTTAATGCAAACTTTAAAAATATCAGGTTTGGGCGTAGAGCAACTTAAAATGACAATAGATGGTTTAGGAAGTGGTGCTGTGCTTTCTAGTTCAGATTTGGGAAGATTTTTAAAACAAATAGGACTTACAAATGAAGCGATTAAGGAAGCAAATGCAAATGGTAGTCTATATGAGCTTATTATGAAAAAAACAAGCGAAAATGTAAAAGTTGCAGAACTTGCTTTAGGCTCTTATGAAGATAACATCAAACTTTTAAAGTCTAATGTAGATAATTTTAAAAGAGAGTTAAGCGAACCTTTGTTTGAAGCAATTAATAAAAATTTATCCGAATTTAATACTTTTGTAGCACAAAATGAAAAAGAAATTCAAAATTTCATCAAAACAATACAAAGCATAACTCCTTTAATTATAAATATAGGTTTGGCTTACGCAGGATTAAAGGTTTATTCAAAAGTTTCAGGTATTTTAACAAAGGGTTTTTTAAATTTTAAAAACTCAATCATAGAAAGCACAAATGTACTTTATAGGCAAAGAGTACAAATGCTTTCTAATACTCAAAGTATAAGTACAATCAATAAAAAAACTTTACTTTTGGGGCAAGGTTTTAAATCTTTAGCCAACTTAGCAAAACGAGCTATACCTTTAATTTTAATAGAAAGACTTTTAAGTGTAGAAAGTTCATTAGAAAAAATATATGAAAAGACCGACAAACTTAATTCCGCTTTTAAAAGAAAAGTGGAAATTATGGATATTGATGAGCTAAAAAAATATAAAAAAGATTTAGAAAAAGAAATTGAAACTATTCAAAAAGTAGGACAAAATGTTAATTTAGTGGGAAATGTCTTAAGTGAATATACCTTCGATTTTATAGGTGAAGGCTATAAAAATCTTAGGTTAAAAATGGAAGAAACGTATAAAGAAATAGGTTTACAAAGAGAAAAGAGTTTAAAAGATATCGCATCAGAAGCAAATGCACTTGAGAAATTAGCTTTAATTAATGAAAAAATTAAAAATACAGAAAAAAGCGAAGTAAAACTACAAAGCATAGAAAAATTCAACAAAGAAACAAGTGATGCTTTATCTTTGGTTTCAAAACTCAAAATTCCTGAGCTTGAAAACGAAAAAATAGAAAAAACAAGCAAAGCTATAGAACAACTTAATCAAAAATTATTAGAGCTTGTTGGTATGGATGGTTGGGAAAATAATAACGCTTTAGTTTCGCAAATAAATATCATATCAGATGCTTTGGCAAACGCAAATGCTTACGAAGAAGCAAATAAAAGAATAAAGATAGAGAAAAAAGCACAAGAGGCAAAAAAACAATACATAGAAAGGCTTAAAGAACAAAATGAAGCCTTAAAAGAAATTTCACAAATAGGCATGAGTGAATACGATAAAAAATTAAGCCAAATTAATGAAAAATTAAAAGCATGGAAAAAGTTAGGCATTGATAAAAACAAATTAAAACAAGCAGAAGAAAGCCTTAAAATTAATCTTGATCTAGAAAGTGCAAATAAAGACTTTGAAGATACTAAAAATTTAATGATTGAATTTTATGAAAGTATAGAAAATAAGCAGGAAGCTTGGGCATTAAAAGAAATTGAGCTAAGAGACAAATACAGCAAATTATTAAGTGAAAATCTCATCAAAGAAGAAGATTTTAAAAAGATGATAAAAGCCAATAAAGACGCTTATTTTCAAATGGGCAAAGACAGTAAAAAAGCCATGAGCGAAGTAGAAAAAAACTATAATCAAATGATAGCAAATATGCAAAAAACGATAGAAAGTAGCTTTTTTGATGTTATAAATGGGAAAATAAAAACCTTAAAAGATTTGTTTAAAGATTTAGGAAAAACCATTTTACAAGATTTTTTAAGTCCTTATATTTCATCACTTAGTGGCTTTTTATCTAAGGCAGGAGCTGGAGTATTGAGCGGTTTAATGCCTAATTTTGCTTTTGGTAATGTGAATTCACACTCACAAACAAATGCTTTTAGCTCAGTTGTTGAATTTGCTAAAAATCAAGGTTTAAATTTAAATAGTGATGGCAAATATCAAGGTGTGGTTAATGGTGTTGAGGTAGTCATGGATAAAACAGGCACCATAGAAAAAGGAAATAATGCTTTTAATAATGTGAGTAATATTATAGAGGGTGCAAGTAAATTAGATGGCATTATGAGTGGCGAATGGATAGATAAAGCGGGCGCCACTTATGATAAAGTTATGAATTGGTTTGGCAGTAGTCAAAATGCAGGAAGTGAAATAAGTTTTAGTGATGCTTTAAATGCGGATGGTTTTAGTGATTTTTTAAGTTCAAGTTCTGATATTAGCACTACTATTGAAAATTCAAGCACAAATATTATAGATAGTATAGGCAATGGCTTTAATTCTTTATTTGATAATTTACAAGGTTATATCAATTCAATAGGCACTTTTGGCAGTAATCTTTTAGCTAATGGCTCAGCTTATTTGGCAAATTTTTTAGGACTTGGTGCAAGCTTTACAAACGGTGTTTCTTTGGCGGGTATGGGATTAAGTGGTGCAAGTAATGCTTTATCTCTTGGTTTTGGTGGGGGCTTGGGCTATATAGGTGGCACTTTAGCTAATGCAGCAATGGGCGGACTTCTAGGTTATGGCATAGGAAGCTTAGGAGATTGGCTTTTTAAGGCTGATACTCACGCAGGAACAGGTGGTGCGATAGGTGGTGCATTAGGTAGTATTATAATGCCTGGCATTGGAACTATAGTAGGTGGGCTTTTAGGATCAGTCATTGGTGGTATTTTTGGAAAAACCAAAGTAACAGGAAGTGGCTTACAACTTTGGGAAAATATAAATTTTAGTGATTTTTTTACAAATTCTAATTTGCAAGGTTATGTAGACTATCAAAAGAAAGGATGGTTTAGTAAAAAAAGCTGGACAGAATATAATAATTTAAGTGATAAAAAAATCAAAGAAATCAATCGTGTTTTAGAAAATCAATACGCAACGCTTGTAAAATTAAATGCCAATTTAGATAAGTTTGAATTAGTAGCTGGAAAATACGCTAATAATTCTTTATTTGATACGGCTTTGCCTACTGCACTTTTAAAAAGCTTTTTAAATATCGATGATAAAAGCGAAATCGATGCACAAATTGTAGCAATACAAGAAAAGGCAAAAGCAAATAATATAAGCTATGCCCAGCAACTTTCTAATCAATTTGGTACTTTTATGCAAATGCAAACTAGCATTTTAAATCAAATTTATAAAAATGATCCAACAAAACAAGCAAAACTAGCTTATGATGATACTATGTATGCTTTAAAAACTGCGATGAGAAATGCCACAGGTGGATTTAGTCTTTTTGGATTAAGTGAAGAAAGCTTTAAAGATTTAGGACAACTTAGTGCCGAAGCACTTAATAAAGCTTTCAATGAGAGCTTAAGGCAAGATTTTAGCCCTGAGAATTTAGAAATTTGGCAACAATTAACACAAGCTTATACGCAAGCACAAGAACAAGTTAAAAATCTTTTAAATTCTATCATACAAAAAACACAAGAACTTATGCAAATCAATCAAAGCTTTTTAAGTGCTAATGGTATTTCAAGTAGTATTTTTGAAGTTAATCATCTAATGAATTCTTACGCAACCTTAATGAGCGGTTTAAAAGATGATTTAAATGATAGCGAAAAAGAAATGCTAAAGGATATTTTTAGTGCTAATGATAAGCTTTTAAGTTTAGGTTATGAGGGTTTAAATGAATTTTTAAGCACGGGTAATACTGAACTTAGAAAACAGCTTGTAGATATCATTACACAATTTAAACAAATAAGCGACAAACAAGGTGGTTTAATCTTTTCAAGCGAACATTTAAACAAACTCGCTGAGGTAGAAAAGCTTATTAATGCGTATGAGAATAAAGATGAAAACAAAGAAGCAGAACAAGTAAGGTTAAATGAAAATAATAAACTTTTAAGTAAATTAAATAGCGAACTTGGTATTTTAAGTTCTTTGGGTTCTTTTAGCACTAATTTAATCAATCAAAGCATAGCTACAAGCGAGAGCGTGGCGCTAAACTACGATAAAATTTTAAAACAAGCTAAAAATGATTTTAAAAATGGCAATCTTACAAGTTCAAGCTTTAGTGCCTTGCAAAACGCTGCAACGCAAAAAGCAAACGAGATCAAAAATCAAGCTTCAAGCTTTGCAGAGTATCAACTACAAATGCTTAAAATGGCAAATGAAATGAAAGATTTAGGTGGTGAGGCAGATTTAAATTCAATACAAGATAAAATAGAAGCCATTACAGAAGAAAATAAAAAATTACAAGAAAAGTTAGATCAAACTTTAAAAGACACTTCTAATATGACTTTAGAAGAGTTAAAAGAGTATAAAAAAACTCTCATTGCGCAAAGTGAAGCAGAAATTGCAAAAATGATCGAGTATTTAGGCGAAGAAAGCCCTATGGCTAAATATTTACAAGAAACGATTAAATCTATAAAAGATGGCGCCTCTCTTACAGAAACAACGCTTAAAAATTTAGAATATGCACTTTTGCAATATCAAAATAATCAGGCAAATATAGATAAAGATTTAAATAATGAGATTAAAAATCCTTACAAAAAAATGAAAGCTTTTGCAGATGGCGGGATAGTTACACGCCCTACAAATGCTTTAATTGGAGAGAATGGTTATCCTGAGGCTGTAATTCCTTTAAAAAATGGCAAAGGTTTAAAAATCGATGCAAGTGGAGTTTTTGAAAAAATAGGCATCGCTTTTGAAAAAGCTATTAATAAAGGTTTTAATTCTTTTGAAGAAAAACTAGACTTAATCGCTTCAAAAATTGACAATGTAGATAAAAGTGTAAAAAGAGCAAATATGGATTTAAGTATTTTAACTAAACAAACTAGAGAAATTGCAGAAAATATTTAATAAGGAAAGAAGATGACTATAATTAAACCTTTAGAATTTGAAGTTTTACAAAATTTAGCTAAAAAAGATGAAACGCCTTTATGGGATAAGGAAGTAAGTTATAAAAATAATGAAAAAGTGCAATTTAAAGGTTTTGTTTGGGTAAGCGCAAGTGATGAAGATACGCATGAAGAACCTGATGTGTATTTTGATAAATGGGTTAAATTTGCACCCATCAATGAAAATGCTTTTTTTGATGATGAATTAAATACTCAAACAAAATGTGATAAAGCTTGGAGTGTAAAATTGAAAGTAGATGGGGTATTTGATACTTTAGCATTTTTAAATTTAGATGTTTCAAAAATAAAGATAGAAACATTAGATGGCAAAATCATTTATGAAAAATCAATGTATTATAAAAAATCTAGCACTTGGTGGGAATATTTTTTTAGCAAATTTAAAGTCAATAAAGAAGATTTTGTGTTTTTACCTTATCCTATTAACTCAGAAATTTTAATAAGTTTTGAGCCTGCTAAAATAGGGTGTAATGTAGGACATATTTTAATAGGAAAAAAAGAATTTGCAGGTGTTACAATCTATCCTGCAAATAGCACTTATATAAATTACTCAAAAACTTCAACAAATGAATGGGGAGTAACAAATGTAGTAACTGGTAAGAAAGCAAAATACTTAGAATTTATAGTTGCTGTAGAAAAAAAAGACTTTGATTATTATGATGATTTAATAGCAGGACTTTATAATACTAAAGCCTTATTTATAGGAGATGAAAGCGAATTGGGCTTTAAAAAATTAACTACTTTTGGAATTTTAAAAGATTATTCTGCACCTTTAGAGGATCAAGATTATATGCAATATAAACTAAATATTCAAGGTTTGATTTAAAAAATAAAAAATATCTTCTAACACGCACTTTAACGCCTTAAAAATTTTCTAAAATCCTTATAAAACTTCAAAAAAGGATTTTAAAATGAGTTTTAAAAACATAAGAGCAGATACCGCAAGACTTAGAAGCGTTAGCGAAGAAAATATGTCTTTAAGCTTTGTCATGGTTTCAAATTCTAATGCTTGTTTGCGTTTTGATTGGGAGCTTGGGGACTATATAGAAGAGCTTGATGTAAAAGGTGCGAGATTTGAAAATCTTAAAACTCTTTTTAAAGATCATAAACCAAGCGTAGATAATGCTATCGCAAGAATTGAAAATATAAGAATTGAAAATAATGAGTTAGTTTGTGATTGTATCTTTGCCAAAGACGAAAAAAGCTTAGATATCTTTAAAAAATATCAAGATGGAATTTTAAGCGATGTGTCAATTGGTTATAGAGTTTTAAAGCAAGTTGTAGATAAAAAAAGTTCGCCTAAAAGGGTTCTAGTTACAGAGTTTGAAATTTTTGAACTCAGCGCTGTTTGGAAAGGTGCGGATAAAAACGCTAAAAAACGCTTTGAAGAAGATGAAGAAAAAAAGAAAATCAAAGCCTTAAGTGAAGCTAGAGAGCGAGAACTTAAACTTTTAGAAATATCAATTTAAACAAGGAGAAAAAACAATGCAAAAATTAAGACAAGAAATAGGAAATTTACACGAACAAATGGTGGCTTTATCAAATAAGGCTAAAAACGAGCAAAGAAGCTTTAGTGCTGAAGAAAACACAAAATACGAAGCTTTAATGCAAGATTTTGAAAGTAAAAGAAAAGAACTCTCAAGAGCTGAAGCAGAGCTAGAAAGAGAAAAATATTTAAATGAGGTTGTAAGCCCTGTTTTAGAACAAAATCCTAAAGGAGAGGATGAAGATTTAAATGAAGAAAATCATATGCGTTCTTTTGTGAATTATTTAAGAAATGGAAGTATTGACAATATTTTAAAAAGAAATGTTTTAAATGAAAGCACAGCAGAGCAAGGTGGGATTTTAGTCCCTACAACTTTGCAAAGTAAAATAAGAGAAAAATTAAATGATCTTAGTGTTATTAGAAAGATTGCTACAGTGCAAAAAAGCTCTAGCAATCAAATTATACCTGTTTTTGATGAGATGGGGGAATTTTCTTGGCTTGGCGAACAGGAAAGCTTTACTGAAGTTAGTGCTAAATTTAGTTCTTTAAGTATAGGTGCACATAAGCTTGGCGGTATTATTAAAATCAGCGAAGAACTCTTGAGTGACAACATTGCAAATCTTGAAAGTTTTATAGTGCGAAAAGCCGCTGAAAAGATTTCAAAAACAGAAGAATTAAGTTTTATTAATGGAGATGGAAATAAAAAACCAACAGGACTTAAAAATGCTAAAAAAGCGTTTACACTTGCTTCAAATCAAGGTATTACAAGCAATGATATCATAGATGCTTTTTTCAGTTTAGACAGTGCTTATCGTAAAAATGCCACTTGGCTTGTAGGAGATGAGTTTATGAAAGCTATTTATAAACTTACAGATAATGATAATCGCCCATTGTGGCTACCTGCTTTAAGTGCTAATGGCTATGACACAATTTTAGGTAAAAAGGTAGTTTATTGTTCTGGTGTTGATGGTTTTGGTGCAAGTAAAGTCCCTGCATTTTTTGGAGATTTTAGTTTTTATGAAATTTGGGATAGATCAAGTATGAGTTTTACAAGACTTAATGAGCTTTACTCTCAAAATGATTTAATAGGTATTAAAGTGCGTTTAAGACTTGATGCAAAGCTTATGGATAATTCGGCAGTTTGCAAAATTGTATGCCCTGCTTAAAGGATGGAAGATGAAAAAAGTAGTTTTCAAGTGTTGTTTAAGCGGTAATATTTTTTATAAAAAAGGTGATGAGGTTTTACTTAAAGATAGTGAAGCCTTAAGGCTCTTAGAAAAAGGCATTGTGGAAATCGTGGAACAAGAAGAACAAAAACAAAATACTGATGAAAAATCAAATACAGATAAAAAGCCACAAGAAGATCAAGAAATGCAAGAAAAGCCACAAAAACAAAACGAAAAAGAAGATAAAAAAAGGTAAAAAATGAGATTAAAGGCATTAAAAGATAGCAAAAAAGAACTCATAGACATTCAAGAATTAAGAGACTTTTTAAGAATTGATAGCGATGTTTTTGATGCAAATTTAAAACAATTTTTAAAAGCTGGAATGAATGAATTTGAAACAAGAACCAATCGCATTTTAGCTTTAAATGATTATGAAGTTGAATTTTTTAATGAAAGGGTGATTTTAGCTCCTTTTAATGCTTTAAAAAATGCAAATTTTAAAGCCGAGTTTAAAACAAATGGTGGTGTGCTTTATGCAATAGGTTGTGGGAATATGATTGTAAATTTAGGTTTTGAAGAATTGCCACAAGACATAAAATTGTGGCTTAAAAATTATGTTTTAATGGCTTTTGATGGTGTGAGTATGCCTAAAATTTCAAGTGCTTTAATCACTCGCTACAAAATAGCTTATTTTTAAAAGGCAATGGCAATGAAAGCAAATGGATTTAAGCATAGAGTTAAAATTTACAAAAAAGAACAAAGCAAAAATGAGTTTTTAGAAAGCGATTTTACGCAAGATTTACTTTTTAAAGAAGTTTATGCAAGTTGTAAAAATCTAAGTGCGGATGTTAAAGAGTTAAATAGTGGCTTGTCTTTAGTCGCTACGCATGAATTTGAGCTTAGATTTTTAGAGCTTGATTTTTCTTATTTTCTAGTTTTTAGAGATGAAAAATATGAGATTGTAAGCTTGGAAGATGAAAGCCAAAACAAGAAATTTTTAAAAATAAAAGCAAGGAAATTTCAATGAATAAAATATCTTTCATTAATACTTTACCTAAAGCACCTGATATGGCTAATCCTGTTGATTTTGACAAGGATGCTAATAACTTTGTTAATGCACTTGTTCCTTTTTCAAAAGAGATTAATGATTTTATTAAAGATATAAATATATTAAGTGCTTCCTTGATAGAGCTAAACTCTAATATGATCTCTTATACTAATTTGGCTTTAGAGCAAATTGACAGTAAAACAAATATAAATATCTTAAAAATAGAAAATTTTTGCAAAGATTTTCAAAATGTTTTAGAGCAAAAAGCTAAAGAAAGATTAAAAGAATTTACCGATGAATGCCTAACCATAGTTGAAAACAAAGGCTATGAAATGATAGAAAGATTAAATGATAATGGCGTTGGAGCTGATTATATCGCTATTTCTCAATCTTTGGCTCATAGCTTAAGCTTAGAACGCTTTATTATGGAAAGAGGTTTTATTAAACTAAGAAAAGAAGAAGCCCTAAATTTAGATGATGTGAATTCGAGTTTAGAAGAACAAAGAAGAGATATAAACCTTGCTCAAAAAGCTTTAGAAAATATCACAAACATACTCTCTTCACAAAACGAAATTAATTTAACTTTAAAAGGAGAAAACAATGCTTGATAACTCAAAAATAAGAAGCACAGAGCTTTATGCTACGCTAAGTCAAGCCACTAAGGATGTTACAGCCATAAGAGAGTGGCTTTATGCTTCAAAAGATAGGATTGATGAGCACATTTTAGAAAATTTAAATGCTTTTGATGAAAAAGTAAAAGAAGCTTTACAAAACTATGAAAACTTAAGCGATGAAAAACTTAATATGCTAAAAGAACTTTATAAAAAAGTGGTTTATCCTTTTGATTATGTAAGTGATGAAGAACCTACAATGCCCAATGTGAATGAAACTTGGTTTAAAACTGATGAGGCTAAAATCTTTAAATTTATTAAAAATCCACAAATCACTTTCTTACAAAAAGAAAGACCTAAAGAAAGAAAAATTAATGATATTTGGTTTAAGCCTATGGATGATGTTAATTTACAAGTAGGCGAATTTTATCTTTGTGAAAAAGTGTTAAAGAATGAAGCTTGGATAAACCCCTCCTTGCCTGAGAATTTAGAACCTGCATTTAATCAAGAAGAAGCTCCACAAAATGCAACGCTTGGCGATATTTGGAAAAAAGGGGATGAATATTTTGTTTATATTAAAACCACAAGTGGCAATTCTTGGACTAGCCCTGAAAACCCAAGCGAATATACACCTACTTATGAAAGCGAAGAAGAACCAAGTGAGGCAAAACTTGGCGAAATTTGGAAAAAAGGAAATGAGTATTTAATCTATGCAAGAGTGACTAACGATACAGCTTGGATTTTAAAGTCTGATCTAGGGCTTGATGCTTTTATTTGGTTTAATGAAGAAAAAGAAAATATAAACTTTATACTTTCACTTATAGGGGATTTGAAAAAAGAAGATGAAAAAGAAGAAACAAGCAAAAATGAAATAAAGGATCTGGAACAAAATTTAAGCAATAAACAGGAAGAATTAGAAAATATTAAAAAGCAAATCGAAGAAGCATTAGCAAAAGACCCACCACAAAATGTAGATAACCTCAATGAGAAAAAGACGCAATTAGAGCAAGAAATCACAAAGATGCAAGAAGATTTAAATCATAAACAAAATGAATTAGAACAAATACAAAAAGATAAAAGTTTGGTTAGTCAAAAAATGCTTAGTGATGCCCTTAAAGAAAAAGTAGGATTAAAAGGTGATGAGACTTTAAATGGAAATAAGACTTTAAATGGAGATAATATATTTAATGGCACAAATACTTTTAATCAGGCATTAACTTCTCCAACCAATCCAACAAATGATGATCACTTAACTAGAAAATGGTATGTAGATTATGGTGGTGGAATTAAAAATCTTGGCACAACTGGCAGTATAAATCTAGATTTAAGACAAGCTCAACATTTTATTTTAACAGCAAATGCAGGAACAAGCATAGGAATAGCTAATTTTGGAGGAGTAGGAAAAAGCGGAACAATAACCATAAATAATTGTCAAAATGTAGTAGCTTTTAATGCCCCTTTTAATTTTAGAATAGCTCAAAGTGGATTTAGTGGCACTGAAACTTTTGCTTATTTTTGCATAGCTTCGAATAATGTAAGATTAGTAAGGACTTAAAATGAATTGTCTCCTTCTTTCTAATAATGGTATAGCACTAAATTTACCTCCATCTTTAGGAGGCTCGGTTGCAAATTATAATTATATGTTAAAGCTAGACATGATTTATAAACAAGCAGTGGTATTGCCATCAAATATTAATAATAAAGAAGTGGTTGTGTTAGGCGAAGTTTGGACGACTGGAAATATGTCTAATAAAACTTCTGCAAATACTTTGCATATCACATGGAACAATTTTAACTCTAGTGTAGAATTGCATGCTTTAAGTAAATATTACACTGCCAATGCAAAAATCAAAGTAGAGAAAAAATTCAATTTTGGAAATATAAACAATTTACAAATAACGCTAAGTTCTTATCAAAGCGGTAGTGCAAATGCAAGTGCTGGTTGGAACTTAAATGATGGGGATAGATTAAACCCAAGAGCAAATTTAACATTATACTGGAATTAAGAAAGGGTAAATATGTTTTATGATTTAAAAAATAAAAGTTTAAAATATGATGATATTTTTTTAAAAGATGTAAAAATACAAAACGAAGAAGGTGAAATTGATGCACAAGATACTTATTTTTTAAGTGCTTGCGATGATAAGCTTTTAAAAGAGCTTGGTTTTGCTAAAGTTAAAGAAGAAGAAATTCCAAGTTTTAATGAAAAAATTGAAGAACTTCGCCAAATTCAAACTTATGATGAAGAAAATAATCTTTATATTATTTCTTATGAGATTAAAGAAAAAGCATTAGAAGAGTTAAAAGAATTAAAATTAGAAGAACTAAAAGCTATAAAAGAAGAAAAGCTTTTGTTTATGCCTTTTAAAAATACTATATTTCAAATTGACACGGAAGCAAAAATTAATATTAGCGGAAAAGTTAGCGAGATAATGTTAGCAAATCTCAATAATACTCCTTTGGAAAATATTGCTTGGATTGATAAAGATAATAAAATCATTACATTTAACAAAGAAGAATTTTTAGAATTTGGGGTTGGTATCGCTAAATATACTGAAAGTATTATTTTTAAAAATGATGAACTAAGAAATAAAGTGAAAAATGCCACATCTTTAGAAGAATTAAATTTAATTGCATGGGAGAGTGAAAAATGAGTACTGAAAATATAATAAAAGAAGGTGCTATACTCGGTTCTTTAAGTGGATCTGCATTATTAGGATTGATGGTTTTTGTCTTAGCTGGGATTGCATGGCATTTATATAAAACTTTACATAAAGAAGCTGGGGAAAGAACAAAAGAACTTATAAGTGAAACCAAAAATACTAATGTTCTTATTAGAGAACAAATTGCAGTATCCAGAGCAAGTAGCGATAGTTTGGTTAAATTTATAGAAACACATTGCTCAAAAACCAATGACAAGCTAGAAGCTATAGAAACAGATCTTATGAGAATGGATGAAAGGCTTGTTAAGCTTACTCAAATAAGAAATGATGAATTAAGAAGTATTTTTAAAAAAAAGGAAAACAATGACTAAAACAGAATTAAAAAGGGTTTGTGTAAAGCCATACGATAAGGACAGGTTTGAAGTGATACAAGATTATGAGTTTATTTTACCAAATTACAAAGGCATTGTACCACAAGGTTTTAAAACTGATGGAGCGAGTATCCCACGCCTTTTTTGGTCTTTGTTTCCACCTTTTAAAAGTGAGTATTTTAGTGCTTGTGTAGTGCATGATTTTTTATGTGAAAAAGCAAAATCAAGAAAAGATTACAAACTTGCTGATCTTGTTTTAAAAGAAGCAATGCAAGCTTTAGGAATAAATAAATTTAAGATTTTTGTTTTTTATTGCTCTTGTAATTTATTTCATGAAATCAAATGTTTAATAAAGGGGATAAGATGAGCGTGGATTTAAGAGAAATTGCCATAAAAACAGAAGAAATCAATAAAGATTTTAGTGAAGCTTTAGAAATTTTAAAAGAACTTTTTAAAAATGGAGTAAAACCAAGCGATGAAAGTATTAAAAATGCTATAAATGAAGTTTTAACAAGTTTTAACTTTATAAAACAAAGTGAATTAAAAGAAAAACTAGAAGCCTTGCTAGAAGAGCTTGACATCAATGCAAATATCAATGAAGAGAGTTTAAAAGAAGTTGTATTAAAAGTTGTTTTAGAAAATCAAGAAAGTTTAAAAGGTGATAAAGGAGATCCTTTTACTTATGAAGATTTTACAGAAGAACAGCTTAAAAATTTAAAAGGGCAAGATGGAGCTAAAGGAGCTGATGGTAAAAGTGCTTATGAACTTTGGCTTGAAAATGAAGAAAACACGGGAAAAAGTCAAGATGAATTTTTAGAAAGTTTAAAGGCTCAAACACCAACAAAAGAAGAAATTAAACCTATTATAGAAGAGATGCTCGAAGATATGAAATTAAATTTAGGCATTAATGGAATAAAAGTATCTAATTCTATTCCCACTCCAAAAACAAAAGCTAATGTTAATGATTTAATTATAACTTATAATGAAAATGTAAAACAACTTTGGCTTTGTGTGGCAAGTGATGATAAATACACAAGTTGGATTAATTTGCTTGGAAATGAAAATATTACAGCACAAGAGTTGATTATTATTAGTTTTGATACAAATTTAAATAGTGGTCAATATGGCGGATGTTTAAGTGATTTGCGTTTTGGTTTTGAAAATTCTTTAGCAAGCACTACGCAAATTATAAAAGGACTTAATGAAGGCAGTTTTTTAATCACTAAAGATGGAATGGGTTTAAAATCTAAAAATTATACTGAAGTTAGCGTTCTTTCAAAACCAAGTAAAAATCAAATAGAAGGAAATATCAAAACGAGCGGAATTTATAATGATCCTGCTTGGCATAATATTACCAATGCTTTAAAAAAATATGATGGCAATGCAAATGAATGCTGTCTTTGGGCTTCTAATATAAAAAATAGTGTAAGTATAGAGCTTTTTACAAATGAAATTCCTATGAGTCTTTTTTATAGGCAAGCTGGATATTATGGAAATGTCAATCTTTCAAATATAAAAATGCAAAAAGCCCTTAGAGTTCAAAATGAAATTATAGTCGAGAGAAGCTTTATAGGAATAAAAAAAGAAATTGATAAAACTACCTATGGTGATAATGCTTTTTTATTTGAATTTGAAGAAGAAAAATGAGTTTAAATCTAAAAATAAAATACAAAAAATAAAAAGAAAGGAATTATAATGAAAATAACAATTAATAGAAGATACACAGGAAAAACTTGCGTTATTGGTAAATTTAAGGTTTTAGATGATGATGATAAAATTCTTTTTGAATGTTTTTCTTTGGAAGAAGACAAAGAAGGTTTAGAAAGTGGCAAAGATTTAAGAATACCTGAAGGAAATTATAATTTAAAAAGACATAGTCCTTCACGATTTGAAAATACTTTAAGAAGTATTACAAAAAAAGATGATGATACAATGATAAATGTTTATAATGATGAAGTTCCAGCAAGTCGTGCAATTTTAATACACTGGGGAAACACTGACAAAGACACACAAGGTTGTATCTTACTGGGACTTACCAAAGATAATAATAATGAAAGTGTCGGTCAAAGCAGACAAGCTTGCAAAGAATTTTATGATTTGATGTATGGTAAAAATCTTGAAGACATTAAATTAGAAATAACAAATGAGTTAGCATGAAAGGAGATAAAAGTTTAAGTAGGTTAAAGTTTACACCCCACACTTAAACTTCTAAAACAAAATATGATAAATCTTTTATTTGGAAATGCAAAGCTTTATATCGCCTTAGCTTTAATGGCAATCTTAGCAGGATATTTTTATCTAAGACTTGATAGCACAAAGGCAAAATTAGAAAAAAGTCAAAATGATTTAGCCTTAGCTTTAGAGATTAATAAAAACAACGAAGCAAGGCTAAAAGAACTTACGCAAATTCATAAAGCAGAATTAAAAGCAATCAATGAAGCAAACAATCAAAAAAACGAAGTTAAAGAAAGGATAGAATATGTTAAAGAATACATTTATAAAAGCAATGAAAATAATATTACCAAGCTTTTTAATGATGTCGTTGATAGGTTGTGGGATGCAAACTCAACAAGTAGTAACCAAAATAGAAATTCAAAAAGTTAGAATTCCGCAAGAATTACTAATACTAAGCCCCCTTGAAAAGCCAAAGGCAAAAAATGAACTTGATATTATAAATGCTTATTCTTTGCTTTTTTACAAATACAAGCAGTGTGAGATACAAATAAATAAGATTAAGGAGTTGAATGAGGATTAATCCTCATTACATCCATTCTAGAACTTCTGTTTTGTGTTTTTCATACTCGGCTTCACTGATAACACCTTTTTCTTTCAATCCTCTTAAAAATTCTAAATCTCTCATTTTAGACATTTTTTGTTCTCTTTTGTAAGGTTCTTTAACTGCGATATATAAAATCCATACAAATATTCCTAAAAGAAAGGCACCAATACCCCACCATAAGCCACTCATATTTCTTTGTTTTGCATCTCTAGCAATTTCAATTGCTCCAATAAAACTAATAATAAAATAAGCCAAACCTACAAATCCCATTTTTACTCCTTTTAATTTAAATAATTTAAAAAAGTTTATTTTATTTTTTTTAATTTACAATAAAACAATTTATGTCATTAAAAACGATTAAAATTGATCACAATCAACCTTATAACTTTTTATACTCTCATCATCGACTTCATGATTTGGCACTTGATAACATTCTTTAAAATTATCACCTTTTAAAATCTTAGTGTAAGAGCTTGGAATAGCAATTTGATTTCTTATTCTTTGTGGATTACTATCATAATTAACCAAATTTAAAACTTCTAAACTTCCAAGCTTTGAAGCTACTTGTCTTTCTC
>NZ_MJWZ01000081.1:0-9536 GCF_001762535.1 Campylobacter sp. BCW_6889
CAACTTTATTACACTTTCACTACACTTTAACTACAAAAATGTGAAAATTTGCATGTTTTTTGAAGTAAAAGTGTAGTTAATATGTAGTTAATGTTATTTTTATTACAACTTGAGTGCAACTTTATTACAACTTAACTACAAAAAAGAGTTTATTTAAAATACTATTTTATAGGGTTTTTAATATTAATTTAATTTTTATTGTTGAAAAAATATACTAAAAAGTGTAATAAAAAATAAAATATCAATATTTAGGGCTTATTATGTTAAAACCCTTATTTTTAGGTTCTTTTGCTTTTTTTGAAAAAAATGTAAAAAGTTGAGCCAATGGGCATAATGCAATAATATAGCCCAAATATAGGCATTTAAAGCTTATTATTGCGGGCAAGTAATCATCAATGTTTTACCGACATTTTGCGATTTGTAAAAAGCTTTTAAAATATCTATTTTGTAGGTTTTTAAGCATTGTTGATAATCGAGTTATTGTGTAAGATTTTTGGCAAAAATAGACTTTAGAGCTAAAAACTGCAAAATTTTCTTCATGGCGTGTATTTTTGATTGTGCTTGATTTATAGCGATAATATGAGAGCTAGGGCTTATTTTAGAAGTTCTTGCGAATTTTCAAAAATGCTTTGCAGTTTTGAAATGGGCTGTGGTTTTTGTTTTGTGTTGCGATTTTTGTAGGTTTTTTTGTGTTTTTTTTGATTGCAAGTGGGTATCTTGAATGGATATAGGGTTTAAAATGACAGAATTAGCCTTTAAAAGGCTAAAATGATTTTTTTAATGTTTTTATCGTTTTAGGGTTATTTTTTTGATTTTTGGGCGTTTTTTGAAAGAATATCGATTAGTGTTTCAAAATCTTGGATTTCTGATTTGGTAATTTTGAATTTATCTTTGAGGGTTAGGAATTGATAGGCTGAAACTATATCAAGCTTTGGGTATTTGGCTTGTAAATCGATAATGCTCTCATGGTTTTTAACTCTTTTTAGTTTGGCAATAAAAGTGTTTTTTGTTTTTTTGATATAAGCTATAACAGCAGGTGTCATTTTGCTTTTGTTTTCATCTGTTTTGCCATAGATTGAGAGTATGAATGCTAGACAGCTAGTTACATTGATAAATAATTTGTCGTTTTTCTCTTTGTGGATTATTTTGCTTATGTAGATTTTGGTAAACCAAGTTTCTATGGCTTTGTATATTCGGTTTTTTGCGTTTGGTTTTGTATCTGTCTTAGGCATAAATGCTCCTATGTATTTGGTAGTTTTGTGGAATTATACCGTATTTTTATTAAACTTGGGTATGAAATGAGTGTTTTTATATGTGGGTATAGTTTATATCAAAAGTGGCTAAAAATAAACAGGGATTTAGGATTGAAATAGTGGTGAGAAAAAGGCTATAAGGATTTGTGTTAAGGATAGCGTTAAGATGAGATTTGAATGCGTAGAATGCAAGATAGGGAGGAATGGGAGATGGGGTATAAAGGGGGTGATAAATGAGGGGATAAATGATGAAAATTATTCAATGAAATGTAGCGGATAAAGAAGGGGGGATAAATGAGGTGATAAAGGGCGAGAAGAAGACTTTTCTATTTCAAAGGCTAAAAATACTTTAGGGTAGGTATAAAAATGGCAATATTATTAACGAAGTTAATGTATGGTAGGTACAAAAATTTTTTAGGTGCAATTTTTAAAAAAAGACAAATCGCAATAAGTTGTGCTATAAAGTCCCTAAAAATAGGCATTCTTTGCTTTAGGGTAGGTATAAAAATGCCCTTGCTTAAACCTAGACTTTTTAATGCTTAATTTAAAATTAAAGTCCCTAAAAATAGGCATTCTTTGCTTTAGGGTAGGTATAAAAATGCCCTTGCTTAAACCTAGACTTTTTAATGCTTAATTAAAACTATTTTTTGTCTTTTCGTGGGTTTGGATTTGGAGTATTTTTTAATTGAAAAATTTACAAAAATTTTAGAGTGAAGATAGGTAAAAAAATAAAAATAAAAATAAAAAATGATAGATAAAAAAACAAAAAAAATAAATCAAAATAAATATAGTTTTGCTGTAATTTTCTCTTTGAATTTTTGCTCGTGAAAAGTACAAGATAATTTTTTTATTTTTTTAATCATATAAAAAACAATATTTTTTAATACTAATTTCATTTAATTTTATTTTAATAATTAAAAATTGTAAAGAAAAGCGGCAAAAAAATATCAAAATTAAGAAAACATTTATTTTTATATTTTGTTTTTAAGAATAAAAATATTATTTTTCAATAATAAAAAAGATATTTTAATTATTAAAAAAAACTTAATTATATAAAAATATTTTAAAATTTATTGTTAGTGATTTATTGTATATATTTATTAACATTTTTAATAAATATATATTTCAAATATATATTTTTTTTAAAAAAATGATATAATTATTCAAATATTTTATAATTTAAGGTTTTTTATGGTGAAAATATCTACTACAATTCTTGTTCTCGCTTGTTTTTTACAAGCAAGCACTTTTTTTGGAGACTCAAAGCGTGGTTGGTTTTACTACGAGCTTGCTGATAATAACAACTCACAAGAAAAAAATGAAACCAAAATCCAAAAAAGAATGAATGCAGATGATTTATTTATTGCTTCTATACCTTTAAATAATTTAGATCTTTTAACAGCCGAAGAATTTACCGAAACCTTCGAAAAAGTTAGAAAAATAGCCATCATGAATCCTACAAAAACAAATGTGATGACAATGCAAATTATGAATAAGTGGCAAGTTGACCAATCTGAAAAATTTGCTAAAGTTTGGGCTTTAAACCTTTTGGAAAATCCAAACTTAGAGTATCCAGAAATTCGTGATGACAAATTTGGTAGAAGCGAAATGTTTAGACAAAAACAAGAAAAAATAAATAATTTTTATAAAGCTCATCAGGATGATTTTTCTTATGTTGTTTTTGTTAGCGATTTAAATAAAGAAATTAATGAAAAACAAAAAGGCATATATCGCTCGCTACAAAGTGATTATGGTGTAAATGTTGAATATGTTAATGTAGATGAGCGTAAAGACTTAATTTCGAAATTTAAACTTGCAACAACTCCTGAAAATTTCTTTGTTTATAGAAATTCAAAAGGAGAAGCAATTTGGCAAAGAGTTAAATCAGGACTTACAAACAAAGATGACATCATCAACAATACTTTATTTTTATTTGATAATGCAATTTTAGAAAAAGATAAATAATTAAGGATAGATATGAAAAAAATATTTTTTAGTACTATAATTTTAGCTAGTATTCTATACGCAGGCGGCGGCAAAGAAATGGTTTTAGGCAAAACTAAAGATTTTGCAGAAAGAGATATGATAGAGCTTATACAAGAATTCATTGAAAAAAATAAAGCACAAATAGAACAAAAAGCTTTCAAGACTCGAGAACAAGCAAGAGAAAATGTCAAAAATTATCAACCTAAAGGATTAATTCCATTAAAACCTGCCCTTGAAGATAAAATCTTTTATCCTGACTTAACATACACTTTGGATCAAGATATTAAAAATGCAAATGGAGATATTTTATATCCAAAGGGTTTTAAATTTAATCCTGCTGATTATGTAAAGCTTTCATATGCAATGGTAGTTATTAATGGTAACAATAAAAAAGAAGTTGAATGGTTTAAAAAAAGTGGTTTCTCTAATCAAGTTTCTTATAGATTATTGCTCTCAGAAGGAAGTTACTATGATTTAAACCAAGAGTTTAAGCAAGAAGTATTTTATTTGAATCCACAAATTCGCGAAAAATTTAAGATAGAAAAAACTCCAAGCATTATAAAACAAATTGAAAATAAGATACAGATTCATGAAATTTGTATTCCTTGCATGGAGAATAATAAAACTAAAATCGTTGACAATAATTTAAGCATAAAAGAAATTTAAAAAAAGGGAAATTAATATGAAATTCAAGGCTCATTTAATCAGCGCAGTAGCTGCTGCTTGTTTATTTTTTCACCCAAGCGAGACTAAAGCTGTTTGTGCTCCAAATCCAAGTCAAATACTTATAAGCCTAACAGAACTTTGTTGGGAATGTATTTTTCCTATTAGTATCGCAGGGATACAAGTTATACAAGGACCTATGCCTGATCCGCAAGGTTCAGTAGGCTCTCCTATATGTATATGCCCTGCTCCACCACCTTTATTTTTTCGCATAGGAATTCCTATAGGATATTTTGAGCCTAGTAGAATGCTAGATAGCGTAAAAGATCCTTATTGTTTTGTGGGACTAGGTTTTGGTATGCCTGAAATGCTTACAGCTTCAAAAGGAACCAAAGGTGATGGACATGATAGAGCAAGAGTCTTTTATCAATCTCACTATTATATATATCCTATTATTGGTATGGTAGGAATTTTAATTGATGCTGCATGTATGAATATTACAAGTGGCGTGGATATAGCTTATATGACCGAAGTAGATCCCTTATGGCAAGATGATGAGCTAACAGCCTTGATTAATCCTGAAGCTTTATTATTTGGCAATCCTATTTCAAATCTTGCTTGTATGGCAGATAGTGTATCGGCTCAAGCCAATGTGGCTTTAGATCCATTGTTTTGGTGCAAGGGTTCTTGGGGGAATGCTTACCCACTTTCAGGTAATACAGGTTCAAAAGATTATGTTGAGGATGCTGCTTCTGTTGCAGGTTCTATGATTTATAAACTTCATAGAGAATTAATACTTTGGGAAAGTGCAGGACAATTAGGGCTTTGCGGAGAATACCCTATGCCTATTTGGAGAAAATCTTCCTATAGATTGCAAATTTTAGCACCTGTTCCACATCCTATGGGTATGGGCATAGGACAAAGTGGTATCTTATGGAGCTTTGCCAAAAATTATCCTGTAGCAGGAGATAATTTCACTTTTATGGTTTTTAAGAAAAAAGAGTGTTGTGCATTCTAGTATATAAAATGGAGGTTTTGTTGTGTTTATAAAAGAACTTAGAGAAAGATTAAATTTAACTCAATCAGAATTTGCAAAAAACTTAAACATCAATCAAGCAATTGTTTCAAGGTACGAAAATAAAAAATTGAGACCAACAAGCGAGTTTATTATAAGATTGATCAAAACCTTCAATGCAAATCCAAACTTTATTTTTTTTGGAAAAGAGCCTTGCTTGAATGAAAATACTTACAAAAATGAAATTTCACAAGAATTAAATCAATTAATTGATGAATTGTCTTTGTACGAAAATGAAAAAAATATTATTTCAGAACTTGAGAACAGTGCCTTAGAAAAGATTATTTCTCTTGTTTCTGATAAAGAAATTTGGGAAAAACTATTTTCATTATTATTTAAAATAGACAGAAAATTATACACTATAACTTTGTTTATTTGCAGGGTAAGCAAAAGGCTTGACGAAAAAAGTGAAACGCATAAAGCATACCTAGCTTCAATTATTAATAGCTTTGATGATAAAGATTTTAGCAAATTAAACGAGTGCATGAAAATGGATTTAATTACACTTTTTAATGAAAAATTTACTGAAGAAGAAGCAAACATTATAATCGAAGATTGCTTGGTTGTTTTTAAGCATATTGAAAAAACAGCTCCTATTCATAAAATGATAGAGCTTGGAAAAAACTAACAAGAAAGGAAAGAAATGAAAAAACAAATCATAGGTTCTATTTTGCTATGTTCATCATTATTTGCAATTGATGATAATTTGACAAAAGAACAAATATTTCATAATAAATATTTAAAAGATAAAGCTGCAATGCAAAATAAAATTTCAGTCGATGAGCTTTATAAAAACACTAAAGATTTTAACCTTAGTTCTATGAGGCAAGATATGAATTTAACAAAGGATGAAATAAAAAAAAGATATGACATAAAGTTTAACCAAAGCGCAGAGGCTAATAAAAGTGCTAAAATTGTTTCCGATATGAGAAGAAGCGATGCTTTTGAAAAAAAGATTGTTGATAACCAAAACTATATTCTGTATGATAAAAGTATGAATTTTAATGAATATCTTGGCGAGTATTCGCAAAATACTAAAGATATGATTAATCAAATGGAAAATTCTAAACACCTTATCAGCACAAACAAATATTTAAATCCTAATGAAAAAATATTCATAGTAATCTCTTCTTCAATGGATAAATCAAGCATTCAAAACTATTTTAAGTTGCTTGAAAATGTAAAAACCGATATAACCTTTGTTTTAAGAGGATTGGTTGGAAATGATGCAAGATATATTAATCCTACTTTTTCTTATTTGCAAGATCTTTTAGTTAAAGACCCTAATAACAAAAATAAAGAAGATAAAAATAATTTTTATTATTACAATATTGAAATTAATCCAAAAGTAACTAGAAGATTTAATATTACTAAAGTTCCTGCTGTGATTTTTATTAAAAACTATGATCCTATTGTAGAAGATTATCAGAAAATGACAAACACGCCTGCAGATACCAATGAAGAGTATTTTGTGGCTTATGGTGAAGCAAGCATTAATTATGCTTTAAGCGAAATAAATAAACAAGCTAAAAGTGATGGACTTGCAAGATTTATTCAAAACATGAATAGCAATTTTTATACTAAATAAGAGTGAAAAATGAATTGTTTTAAAAAGCTAAAAGAAAAAATAATACTCATAAAAATAGAAAAGGAAAAAGCAAGCGAAGAAAAATTTTTAAAAGAGTGTGAAATCAAAGAAGCGGAAATAAGAATGGAAATTCTTGAAAAGCGTAAAGATGATTTATTTAATCAAAGAGAAGAATTAATTCATTCTATTTTAGATGAAGCATCTTTTAACGCACTAACCGAAGAAAGATATTTAGAACTAATTAATAATTATCACATTCTAACAGAAGATAATAAAGCAAATTTGTATGGGATATTAAGAAGAGCTTATAATCTTAGTTCGATGGTAGGACATCTTAAGTGCCTTGATAAAAGTATTAATGAATTAGAAGAAGAGGAGGAAAAACAAGTTGAAATAATAAAAACAAAAAAAACAAATTCACAAATAAAAAAGGAGAGAAAAATGGAAAAAAATGCAGTTGAAATTCTAAGTAATATCAAAACTGATGAACTTTCAAATACAATCAATATTATAAAAGTTATTGAGATTGAAAATATTTTAAATTTTAAAGATCTAGTTGATATTTTTGTAAATGATAAGTATAAGATAGAAGCAAAAGCTCTTAAATACTTAGAAGTTGTTTCAAATAAAACAGAATTTTTTAGAACTTACTTAGAATCTAAAATTTCTAAAGAATTTTCAGAAGAGGAGGAAAAGGATTATTTTGGAAAGTTTCTTAAAGCTTTAGAAAAAGGCTTAGATAATTTAACAGGCGAAACAGAAGAGGAACGCACTAAATTCAAAAAGCATGTCAAAGAAATTTTTGAAAAAATATTTAACAAAAAGGAAAACAATGAAAATAAATAAAACTATTTTTAAAACAGGAATGTGCAGCGTTTTGGCAGCTAGTTTACTCACAGGTTGTTTAACAACTACTTTACAAACTAATGCAACAATGAGTCAAAGTATTTTTCTTGATCCTGTGGCTAAGGAAAAAAGAATTGTATTTTTAAATATCAAAAATACAAGCGGACATGATGTAAATTTAGAACCTAAATTAAGAAGTGCTTTGGAAGCTAAAGGATATAAAGTTATAGATGATCCTGATAAAGCAAATTATATTTTAAGTACTAATATTTTATATTGTGATAAAAAACAAGAAAATAATGCTGTAGGCGGTGCTGTTGCAGGAGGTGCTACAGGTGTGGCAGTTAGTGGCTATAATGGCGGCGGTGCAGGAGGTATGGTTGCTGCAGGTGCTGCAGGTGCTTTAGTAGGAGGACTTTTAGGAAAACTTACCGAAGATACAATTTGGCAAATGCAAGTAGATATTAATATCAAGCAAAAAGCTGATGGTAAAGTTTTAACTTCTAGTGGTAATGTTAGCGGACAAGCTAGCGTAAGAGATTCCCAAAGTTCAGGCTTTTTAAATAGCTTTGGCGGAAATGTTCGCAGTGATAAAGTAGGACATTTAAATTCAAATCAAATCAATAATACACAACAAACTTATGAAGGCAAATATATAGAAAAAAATACTATTATTTTTGCAGAAGCTGTGAAAACAGGACTTAAACTTCCTGAAGCTACGCCTATTTTAGAAGATAAAATTGCAAATCAGATTGCAGGATTATTCTAAAAAGGATATTGCATGATAAAAAAAATAAGAATTTTATTTTTAGTCATCTTTTTAGCCTTTAGCCCTATAGTGCTAGAGGCTAAAATCTACGATGATGTATATGTAGCACAAAAGCAAGCATTAAAAGAAGCAAAATTAATGATTTTTTTTGTGGTTTCAAACACTTGCGAATATTGTCACAAGCTTATGAATGATGTGTTAAATAATAGAGATTTAATGGAATACCTTAACAAAAATTTCATTGTTGCTATTTCTGATTTAAATGCCAATGGATTAATACCTAAAGACTTATTGTTTAATGGTGTAACTCCAACAACTTATATTTTAACTCCAACAGGAAAAGTAATAGGCACTCCTATTGAAGGAGCGGTTGATTCTGACATACTTTTTGGACTATTGAAAGGTTTAGAAGATTATAAGAAAGGACAATTAGGTTTTTAGCGTGGAAAAAAACATAGAAAAATTAATTTTGGAAGCCTATGAAGATAGTAAGACTAAATTTGACCATGTTACTACAGGACATATCAGTCAATATTTGAAAAGAAAATATGATTTAAAAATCAATTGTAGTAAGGCATTAATAGAAGCAGACTTTGATCTTGAAAAAGATGAAAACGAACCTTCTTTAGTTTATGTTAAAAAAGCTACCACAAGAAACAAGACTTCAAATCGTGATCAAATTCAAAACAAAGTTGAAGAGAAACCTTTGTTGTTTCAATTTGCCTATTTTCCAAATTTTCTAAATACACTCCAAGAGCTTTCTAATATAGCTCAAAAAGAATTTTGGGGAAACGGAAATAATATTTTATTTTCTTATCTATTTAAATATTTTGAGTTCATTTATGAAAATAAAAGCTATCCTGATATTATTACTTATAATAAAGACAAAACAAAGGCATGTTTCAATACAGGTTTGTATAGTACAGGTGTTTTTCCAATATTTGCATGCTTTGAAAAGCAGGAAAATGGAGGATATATTTTTAGAAAATTTTGTTCTAATGGAGATAGAGTTTTAGATGATTTAGAAATACCTAAATCTTTAAGCGATTATGATACATTCAAAAATGAAATCATTTTTGATAGTAAATTGGATTTTAGGGTAAATCATTTGCATCTTTTTGAGAGAAAAGAGCGATTACCTGAAATTGTGAAAAAACTAAATGATAGGTTCATAGGACACATTATTAATGGTGAATTGAAAATCATCAAAGATAATTATAATCTTCAAAAGATGATTATTCCTGCAGCTTATAAGCAAAGGGTAGTTTTATACATTCCTTTGAAACTTCAAGAAGAATCAGTTGATACGATAGTTGTAGTTGAAAAAGAAGAGGTAAAAAACGAACAGTATTACGC